>NZ_JBALMO010000020.1:0-52322 GCF_036963345.1 Bacillus sp. JJ722 | reverse complement strand
AGCGCCAGTTTGAACGGGATAAATCAACATATAGTAGCCATCGTTATCATAAAGAGTTTATTATTTATAAAGAAAGCAATACAAAAATGCTAAATATGTAAAATAAAGAGGATAATACATAAAAAGATCTTCTTTCTTAAAAAGATAAAATAAAAAAGGAGCTTCTCATGTACGAAGATAAAGATTTACTTAGTATCGATGTAGCTAAAATGTATTATGATTTGGACAAAAATCAAAGTGATATAGCAAAGGCATTAGATATTTCTAGACCTACAGTATCAAAATTATTGAAGTATGCTAAAGAAAAAAATTACGTTAGCATCGTCATAAATGACCCAAGAGATCAGTCTTCCAACTTAGAATTAGCACTGCAGGAAAAATATCAATTACAAGCAGTGCGTATCGCCTTCGCTCCCGCGGATGAAGAAAAGCAAATCAAGAAATATATTGGCAAAACTACGGCTGAATACTTAGATGAAATTATAATCGATGGCGATATCATAGGTGTTTCATGGGGAAGCACACTCTATGAGGTAGCAAAAGAATTAAAACCCAAAAATGTAAAAGGGATAGAAATTATCCAAATGAAAGGTGGCATGAGTTACTCACATCATAAGGCGCACGATATTGAAATCATTCAAATGTTCACCAATGCTTATAAAGCGTTTGGGCAATTTGTTCCACTCCCTGTTATCTTTGAATCAATTGAACTTAAAAATATCATTGGTCAAGATCGACATATTGCTCACGTTTTAGAACAAATGAAACGAGCGAATATCGCACTGTACTCGATTGGATCTATCTCAAAAGACTCTTTACTTTATAAGATGAACTATATTACCGACTCGGAGTTTCAGTCTCTGAAAGAGTCTGCTGTAGGTGATATTTGTTCGAGATTTTTCGAAAGTAACGGAAATGTATGTAATGAAGAATTAAATAGCCGAACATTTGGTATTGAATTATCTGACCTGAAACAAAAGGATAAAAGCCTCCTAATAGCTGGTGGAGAAGAAAAGGTAAAGGCTATACATATCGCTCTAAAACATCAATTAGCAAATACACTGGTTACGGATCGCTTCACAGCAAAGAAATTGCTAGCTCTTTAATCAAGGCCAAAGCTAGTAAGTTTATGTAAATGATAATATTTCTTCCTTAAATCTAATGAAAACTTCATATTTTATTACCTTTTTAAAGCTCCATTGGAACAATTGTAAAAATTATATTTTACAATTGTTCCTTATGGTGTTATATTGAATGTGAGCTTAAATTACGAGGAGGAAACAAACATGAATTTCAACAAATTAATTGACCACACAATCTTAAAGGCAGATACAACAGAAGCTTCCGTTCAAAGAGTACTAAATGAAGCTTTAGAACATAATTTTGCATCAGTATGTATTAGTCCATATTGGGTTCCATTAGCTGCAAAAGTACTGAAAGATTCTGAAGTAAACGTGGTAACAGTTATTGGATTCCCCTTAGGAGCAAACACAACAAATACAAAAGTATTTGAAACAAAAGATGCAATTGCCAATGGTGCAGATGAAGTAGATATGGTAATTAATATTGGTGAATTAAAAGCTGGTCGTTACGAAGTTGTACAAAAAGATATTGAAGCAGTAGTAGAAGCAGCTAAAGGCAAAGCGTTAGTTAAGGTTATTGTTGAAGCATGCTTATTAACAAAAGAAGAAATCGAAAAAGTAAGTGTCATCGTACGTGAAGCTGGAGCTGATTTCATTAAAACATCGACAGGCTTCTCAACAGGAGGAGCTACAGTCGAAGATGTAGCCTTAATGAGAAAACATGTTGGCGAACACGTAGGCGTAAAAGCTTCTGGTGGTGTAAGAACACCGGAAATGATGAAAGCATTAGTAGAAGCTGGTGCTAACCGTATTGGAACAAGTAACGGCGTCTATTAATTAATAATATAGAACCAATCGTATTCAGCTGAGAGCTTTTTATATAAATAACGCAACTAGAAAAACACAATGTATCCATAATATAATTACTACAAAATTAATATTATTAGAGTATTGCCGGTCTTAATAACAAGCCGGCAATATTTTTTGGTTGTATTCGCAATTAAAAATCTTTTACATATTCAAAACGCAAAATTAACGAATGAATTCTTAACTAGCCTTTTTACCATTCAGATAGAAAAATTAAGACACGATCAGGCAGTTACTGTATCTGATTTAGAAATTGTTATGAAAGATATAAAAAATCTAATAGATGATTTCGAATCACTTAATGTAAGTCAAGAAAGTGATTTAAATTCTTTTATTAAAACCATTCAAAATGATGATATATCCCATCTTGGGTATCAAATGTTAAAAAAACATGTAAATGATCATGTTTATATTAATAGAGGAACAACAGATGTATTACCAGAATTCGATTCTAATTCTATTGTTTACACCGCTAGTTCTATGGCGTTCTATAGAGAAACTATATATGATTGTATTGATGAAATCTTAAATAATCAATTACCTACGAAATATAATAATGTATTAGATAATAAATAATACTAAACAAAAAGCAGCTTATATCTAGTGAATTCAGCAAAAAATCACGCTTGAAATATAAGCTACTATTTTTGAAATCATCAGTAAATCTTAATTTGACCCATCATACCATTTTCCTCATGCTCAAGGATATGGCAATGGTACATATAAGTACCCTTTTGATGAAATTTGACAGCAATCTTCACTTTATCATCGGGATTTAGCGCAATTGTATCTTTATAGCCTTGTAGATTTGCTGGAGGCTTTTCTCCATTGATTGATATAACTTTGAATTGCGTCCCATGGATGTGGAAAGGATGAACCATACCACCCATCATGTCCGGTTTATTGTAAATTTCCCAAACCTCAGTCACACCCGCTTTTTGTTTAAAGTCAATTCTGTCCATATCAAACTTCTTACCATTAATTGTAACCATCGATCCCATACCGAATAGCTCAATTTTTTTACTAACATCCTTATTTAAATCCGATTCGCTTATCGAGATATTATTCATTTGCTTTGGCGTATCAGCTGTTTCAGAGCTAGTCGCCTCCTTAAATGTAAACGGTAAAACAACGGTACCCTCTTCTGTAATTAAAGCAAGATCTTCCTCTTTCATGTTTGAGAAATCTACAATAATCTCCACTCTTTCACCAGGTGTTAATTTCAATTCTTTTAATTCTACAGGCTGATTTAACAATCCTCCATCAGAGGCAATTTGCATAAATGACTGTTTATTACTTAACTTAAATACATAATTTCTCATATTCGATCCATTTACTAAACGAAAACGAACTTTCTCTTTATTCAAATTCAATGTTGGATTTACTGTACCATTGACTAATAACGTATCTCCTAATGTACCATCTGCATTCATAACTTCTTCATAGTTAAATTGCTTGTCTTTATCAAACGATTTATCTTGAATGATTAATGGAAAGTCATTTTTGCCATATTTATCTGGTAATGATAGCTGCTCTTGCTCCTCGTCTTCAAGATAAATCAATCCTGCTAAACCGTTGAAAACTTGTTTAGCTGTATTTCCTTTTGGATGTGGATGAAACCATAGCGTTGCCGCATCTTGTTGTACTTGAAAAGAGATTTGTTTCTGCTCCCCAGGCTTGATGATACTGTGCGGACCACCATCTGCATCACTTGGTAGCTCTAAACCATGCCAATGGAAGGTAGTCTCTTCGTCTAAATTATTTTTCGTATTTATATAAACATTTTGGCCTTTTTTCATTTTGACAACAGGACCTAGAAATGACGAATTATATCCTAAAGTACTTGTTTCATACCCTTTAAAAATCTCTGTTTTTCCCTTTTTCGTCTCAATGGTGTAATAAACATTATTTCCTTCTACTTTATCCGGCTTCAATATGGGTGGTACTTTCAATTCATTCTCCCCAGTTGAATTGTTTAATGGAAATTCATTCTGTTCATTAGCATGATCCATGTCACCGTCAGCTTGATTCATTTCAGAATGATCCATTCCTTCCATGCTATCCTCTGACTGATTCATTTCAGAATGGTCCATTCCTTTCATATCATCGTCTTGATTTGAAGAACATGCACTGATTATTAATGTACTGGCTAAAGCTAAGGTCATTAAATATTTCCTCTTCATAAAAAACACCCCTTTGCTATAACTTACCGAAAAACCTTGCAGAAATTATGAAGAAAAAGAGTGACTAAAAAAAATTTTTATTACTCCAATAAAGTGAAACTTTAATCGATGGGGTGTTCGTTCATCCCTCACCGATTAGTAGTCAATCGGGTTCTTACTGGCTCTTAATCTCCCACTTACACGTCTTCACTTATACTTTCGTTTTGAAGTGGGAGTCTTAGCGCTAGTTTGAACGGAAAAAAAACAACCCATATCAGCCGATTCAAACAAGAATCACTACTGATAATGGGTTGTTTTCTATAAGCCCAAGTTGATCCACCATAATGAATTGGCAAAGGCATTATGGTGGATATGAGCTTTCATTTATTGTTTTACAATTATCGTTTGATGTTGTAGAAAGATTTCATTCCATCGTATACTGCTAAATCGCCAAGCTCGTCTTCGATGCGAAGAAGTTGGTTGTATTTAGCGATACGGTCTGTACGAGACATAGAACCAGTTTTGATTTGACCAGCGTTAGTTGCAACAGCGATGTCAGCGATTGTAGCATCTTCTGTTTCACCAGAACGGTGAGATACAACTGCAGTGTAACCAGCGCGTTTAGCCATTTCGATTGCATCGAAAGTTTCAGTTAAAGTACCGATTTGGTTAACTTTGATTAGGATTGAGTTAGAGATTCCTTTTTCAATACCTTCAGCTAATTTTTTAGTGTTTGTAACGAATAAATCATCACCAACAAGTTGTACTTTATCACCGATACGCTCAGTTAATAATTTGTGACCTTCCCAGTCGTTTTCGTCTAAACCATCTTCAATTGATACGATTGGGAACTCGTTGCAAAGCTCTTCGTAGAAGTTAACCATGTCTTCTGAAGATAAACCAGTACGTCCTTCTCCAGCTAAGTCATATTTCTTAGTTTCTTTGTTGAAGAACTCAGAAGAAGCTACGTCCATTCCTAAGAAGATATCTTTTCCAGCTTCGTAGCCAGCTTTAGTGATTGCTTCGATGATTACTTCTAAAGCTTCACGGTTAGAACCAAGGTTTGGAGCGAATCCACCTTCGTCACCTACAGCAGTGTTAAGACCTTTGTCATGAAGAACTGCTTTAAGAGCGTGGAATACTTCAGCACCCATACGGATTGCTTCTTTGAATGTTGGAGCTCCAACTGGCAAGATCATGAATTCTTGGAAGTCAACGTTGTTGTCAGCGTGAGATCCACCGTTGATGATGTTCATCATTGGAGTTGGAAGTTGCTTAGCGTTGAATCCACCAAGGTAACGGTATAATGGAAGACCTACTGAATCAGCAGCAGCGTGTGCTACAGCCATAGATACACCAAGGATTGCGTTAGCACCTAGTTTACCTTTGTTTTCAGTTCCGTCTAATTCGATCATTGCTTTGTCGATTCCAGCTTGGTCAGTTACGTCCATGCCGATTACAGCTTCAGCGATAATGTTGTTTACATTATCAACAGCTTTTTGAACACCTTTTCCAAGGTAACGAGACTTGTCTCCGTCACGTAATTCAACTGCTTCATATTCACCAGTTGATGCACCTGATGGTACTAGAGCGCGTCCGAAGTAACCAGACTCAGTCATTACTTCTACTTCTACAGTTGGGTTTCCGCGAGAATCAAGAACTTCACGAGCATATACGAATTGAATGTATGGCATATTAAAAAATCTCCTTTAAATGTAAGTTTTTATTATTTGTTTACTAATGTAGATCCTGTCATTTCAACAGGCTTTTCTACGTTTAATAAATCAAGCATTGTTGGTGCTAAATCAGCTAATTTTCCATCTTCACGAAGTGTAACATTTTCTTTCGTTACAATTACAGGAACTGGATTTGTTGTATGAGCAGTCATTGGATTACCTTCAAGTGTAACTACTTCATCAGAGTTACCATGGTCAGCTGTAATGATTGCTTGTCCACCTTTTGCAAGGATGGCATCAACAATTTTACCTAAGCACTCATCTACTGTCTCAACCGCTTTAATCGTTGGCGCAAGCATTCCAGAGTGCCCAACCATATCAGGGTTAGCAAAGTTTAGAATAATCGCATCGAATTTATCAGCTGCAATTTCTGCAAGCAATGCATCCGTTACTTCGTAAGCGCTCATTTCTGGCTTAAGGTCGTACGTTGCAACCTTAGGAGAAGCAATTAAGATGCGCTCTTCACCAGGAAATTCCGCTTCACGACCACCACTCATAAAGAATGTTACGTGAGGGTATTTCTCTGTTTCAGCAATACGAAGCTGCTTTAAATTATTCTGAGACAGTACTTCACCTAATGTGTTATCAAGGTTAGAAGGCTTGAACGCTACATATCCTTTAACAGTTTCAGAGAAGTGAGTGAAGCATACGAAGTGTAAGTTCTTCGGTGCTTTAGGTCCACGATCGAATGAACGGAAGTCTTCGTTTGTGAACGTATTAGAAATTTGAATTGCACGGTCAGGGCGGAAATTATAGAAAATAACTGCATCATTATCTTGAATTGTTGCCACTGGCGATCCATCTTCGTTAGTAATAACAGATGGCAGTACGAACTCATCATAGATTTCATTTTTGTAGTTATCATCTACGCAATCCATTGCAGACGTGTAAGTAGGACCTTCAGCATAAACCATGCTACGGTAAGACTTCTCAACACGTTCCCACCGCTTATCGCGGTCCATGCTGTAATAGCGACCAGAAATCGTTGCGAATTTCCCTACACCATATTCTTTCATTTTTTCTTCAGTTTCTGCGATGTATTTTTTAGCAGTTCGCGGACCAACGTCACGTCCATCTAAGAAACCATGAAGATATACATTTTTCACACCTTCTTCAGCTGCTAAGCGAAGAAGAGCATACATATGATCAATATGGCTATGTACTCCACCATCTGATAATAAACCAAATAAATGAAGATTTGTACCATTTTTTTTCACGTGATTCAATGCGTCAACGAAAGTTTCGTTCTTTTCGAACTCTCCTTCACGAATCGCAACGTTCACACGAGTTAAGCTTTGATACACTACTCGGCCTGCACCGATATTTAAATGACCAACTTCTGAATTACCCATTTGACCTTCTGGAAGACCAACGAATTCACCGTCAGCACGTAAAGTAGCATGAGGGAAGTTGTTCCAGTAACGATCATAATTAGGCTTTTTAGATTGTGCTACCGCATTTCCTTCTGTAACATCACGAAGACCAAAACCATCAAGAATAATTAAAGCAACAGGAGCCTTAGTCATTATTTACCTGCCTCCAATAATTGAAGGAAAGATTGAGGTTCTAAAGCTGCTCCACCAACTAATGCACCGTCGATGTCTGCTTCAGCCATATATTCTTTGATGTTTTCAGGCTTAACGCTTCCGCCGTATTGAATACGGATTGCTTCTGCTACATCACGAGAGAATTGAGAAGCTACTACAGAACGGATGTGAGCACATACTTCATTAGCATCAGCTGCTGTAGAAGATTTACCAGTTCCGATTGCCCAAATTGGCTCATAAGCAATAACTGTAGCTTTAGCTTGTTCTTCAGTTAAACCAGCAAGAGCTTTTTCAATTTGAGCTCCTACAAGTTCGTTTGTTTTTCCGCTTTCGCGCTCTTCTAATGTTTCACCACAGCAAACGATTGGCGTTAAACCATGTTTGAATGCAGCAAGAGTCTTTTTGTTAACTGATTCATCCGTTTCATTGAACATTTCTCTACGCTCAGAGTGTCCAAGAATAACGTACTGAACGCCAAGGTCAGCAAGTGCAACAGGGCTTACTTCGCCTGTGAAAGCTCCATTTTCAGCAAAGTGCATGTTTTGAGCACCAATGCTAACGTTTGTGCCTTTTGTTGCTTCTACAAGTTGTCCTAAGAATAATGCTGGAGAACAGATTACTGATTCTACTGCATCGTTTGAAGGAACTCCATTTTTCACTTCTTCAACAAAGCTCATTGCTTCAGAAAGTGTTTTATTCATTTTCCAGTTACCAGCGATAATTGGTTTACGCATTGTGTACCTTCCTTTCCATAGTGCAACAAACTGCTCGATTCATTCCATAACTAGTTAGGGCCCTTAACTGGTTTGTAATGAGTGTTCGTACAGCTATGTTACATATAAGTTACATTACAAATCATATGAATGGTAAAAGCTTCACAAAATGATACTTCCTAAGGGCAAAGTCGAAGTATATTGTGCACACTTCCTTCATTAATATAAAAGAATAATTGTAACTAAAGCTTTTCTAGTTTAGTAATTAGATTATTTATCGTTTAAAGCAACTACACCTGGAAGCTCTTTACCTTCAATAAACTCAAGTGAAGCGCCACCACCTGTAGAGATGTGTGACATTTTGTCAGCTAGGTTGAATTTTTCAGCAGCTGCTGCTGAATCTCCACCACCAACTACACTGTATGCATCAGAATTTGCTAATGCTTCAGCCACAGCTTTTGTTCCATTAGCAAATTTATCAAATTCAAAAACTCCCATAGGTCCATTCCAGATTACTAATTTAGAGTTTTTGATTACATCTGCATATAGTGCCGCTGTTTTTGGTCCGATATCAAGTGACATCCAGTCAGCTGGAATTGAATCGATATCAACTGGTTTACACTCTACATTTTCACCAAATTCAGGAGCAATAACTCCATCGACTGGCATGTACAATTTAACACCTTTTTCTTTCGCTTGTTCCATGAAAGATTTAGCTAATTCGATTTTGTCTTCTTCTACTAGAGAAGTACCAATTTCGTGACCTTGAGCTTTAATGAACGTATAAGCTAATCCGCCACCGATGATTAAGTTATCTACTTTATCTAATAGATTTTCAATAACACCGATTTTATCTTTAACTTTTGCTCCACCGATAATAGCAGTGAAAGGACGCTCTGGATTAGACATTGCTTTTCCTAAAACATCAAGTTCTTTTTGCATTAAGAAACCAGATACAGCTGGAATGTATTTCGCAATACCTTCAGTTGAAGCATGCGCACGGTGTGCAGCACCGAATGCATCATTTACAAAGATGTCTGCAAGGTTAGCAAATGCTTTTGCTAATTCTGGATCATTCTTCTCTTCACCTGGGTAGAAACGAACGTTTTCAAGCAATAATACATCGCCATCGTTCATTTTTGCGATTTCAGCTTCAACAGCTTCTCCGTAAGCTTCGTCTGCTTTTGCTACTTCTTTACCAAGAAGTTCACTAAGCTTTTTCGCAACTGGAGTTAAACGCATATCTTCGTTTACTTGTCCCTTTGGACGACCCATATGGCTTGCTAGAATTACTTTTGCGCCTTGTTCTACTAAATACTGAATAGTAGGTAATGCAGCACGAACACGCGTATCATCTGTGATTACACCATTTTGCATTGGTACGTTAAAGTCCACTCGACAGAATACACGCTTTCCTTTTACATCAATATCTTTAATACTCATTTTATTCATGCTAAAAAGATCCTCCTTTTGCATTAGATAGGAAAAGCTTACGTATGTACTTACAATTCCCATCGTTTCAATTACTAGTCAATTTCATATAAATTAGTAGTTAACGGCTATTGGCAAAGACACCGAGAAACTTCTAACTTTATTGAAAGATTTAGTCAAAATAAGAAAAAGGGGAAGGGGCATATTCCCCTCTCCCCTTTTTCTCTTTATATTATAGTCCCATCAACACATTTTATCCAATACGTTCTTATACTGGCTAGAAATGTTTTTTTGAAACATTTAGGTTAAATTAAAGACCTTTTGAAGCGATGTAGTCGATTAAGTCTACAACACGGTTAGAGTAACCAGTTTCGTTATCGTACCAAGAAAGAACTTTAACCATGTTTCCTTCCATTACCATTGTAGATAATGCATCTACAGATGAAGAGTGAGTGTTTCCATTGTAGTCACGAGAAACTAATGGAAGTTCGCTGTATTCTAAAATACCTTTTAATTCACCATCAGCTGCTGCTTTAAGAGCTGCGTTTACTTCTTCAGCAGTTACGTCTTTTTCAAGTTCAGCAACTAAGTCTACAACTGATACGTTTGGAGTTGGTACACGCATAGCCATACCGTTTAATTTACCTTTTAACTCAGGTAATACTAGAGCAACAGCTTTCGCAGCACCAGTAGTTGTTGGGATGATGCTTTCAGCAGCTGCACGAGCACGACGGTAGTCTTTGTGTGGTAAGTCAAGAATTTGTTGGTCATTTGTGTATGAGTGAACTGTAGTCATCATTCCACGTTTGATACCGAATTTTTCGTTAAGAACTTTAGCAAAAGGAGCTAAACAGTTTGTAGTACAAGAAGCATTAGAGATTACATCGTGTTTAGATGCATCATATTGATCGTCGTTAACACCCATAACGATTGTGATATCTTCATCAGATGCCGGAGCAGAGATGATAACTTTTTTAGCGCCTGCTTCGATGTGTTTAGCAGCGTCAGAACGCTTAGTGAAGCGACCAGTAGATTCAACTACTACTTCTACACCTAGATCTCCCCAACCGATTTGAGCTGGATCGCGCTCAGCGATGATTTTGGTTTTTTGTCCGTTTACAACGATTGAATCGCCATCTACAGCTACTTTCTCGCTAAGAGTTCCGTGAACTGAATCGTATTGTAAAAGATGCGCAAGCATGTCTGCATCTGTTAAGTCATTGATAGCTACAACCTCAATGTTAGGGTTTTTTAATGCCGCGCGGAAAACCATACGTCCGATACGTCCAAATCCGTTAATACCTACTTTTACTGCCATGTGTAGTTTCCTCCTTTAATTAGGAACTGCGTAAGTTTTTTATTTTTTATATAAAAGGGATTAACCCTTTAATAACTCTATTGCTGCTGCTTCATCAGTGATTAAAATGGTGTTTCGTGGTGCACTTTTCATATAGGCTCCAATTGCTTTAGCTTTGGATGTTCCACCAGCTACAGCAATTACTTCTTTTGCTTGATTTAAATCTTCAAGCTGAATACCTACAGTTTGGACTTTATGAACAATTTCCCCATGTTCATTAAAGTAATAACCAAATGCTTCACCAACAGCTTCACCATCCTTGATTTTTGTCATGACGGCGTCTGTCGTATTTCTTCTTTTTGCCATCACGGAAGCCTCTCCAATACCATGAATCACAATATCAGAGTCTTTAATTAATGAACTAACTTCTTTAATAGAAGGTTCTTTCATTATTGTGGCGTACGATTCATCACTAATTTGATCTGGGACATATAACACTCGATAAGATGCGTTCATTTTCTCAGCCATCTTAGAAACAATCGTATTTGCTTGGTCTTTCATTTCTTCACCAAGGCCACCACGAGCTGGTACAAATAAAATATTTTTGCTATCAGGAATAGGATTTAGCATTTCCGCCACCGTAGCCATTGTCGTACCTCCGGTAACAGCTATGATATTTTCCCCGGAAAGTGATTTTTTCATTCGTAAAGCTCCCGCTTTTCCAAGTTCACTTTTCACCCAAGGTGAAACATCACTATTTCCAGCAACTACTACTACTTTTACCCCAAGCTTCTGTTGTAATTGCTTCTCAATCAGGTCTATACCCAAAATCTCTCTCATTACACCATCAAGCTTTTCGAGAAGTTCTAAACCATCAGCAGATAATGTCATTCCACTACTATGGATTTCAATTAAATTTTGCTGTTTTAAATAATCTACTTCGCTACGTACAACGCGCTCAGTAAGGTTTAGACTATGCGCCAAACTTCGCCTACCTACAGGTTGCATAAATCTTATGTAATGTAGGATTCCATATCGTTTTTGCATAACTTCTAACAAGTCTGGCAATAATCTTTTTTGGATATCTAGTAATGATTGCATGGAGTTATTCTCCTTAAAAATTATTTATGGACGACTTTTGTCCACGCTAGACGTTTTTTGTCCCACCGTATCCAAAAAAAATTCACCCTTGTCTTGCTTTTATTTTAACAAGGGGAATTCATTTTTTCAACTACCAATTGCCTATATTACTTAATTTGTATTATTCAAAAATTTCTGTATAACTTTACAATTCACTTGACCATATTGAATAACTTTACCTTCATATTCTACCACCGGTATCATTAATCCATACTTCTCAAGTAACCGATCATCTTTATAAATATCTATTTCTTGATACGTAATTCCTTCTCGTTGCTTAACTATTTCAAGCTCTTCTTTTGCAATTTCACAAAGATGACAATTGGTCTTGGAATACAATAGTAACTCAACAGACACACCATTCACCTTTTTTCTTATTAAAATCTTTTTCTTTTGGAGGATGAGGGGATATTTAATTGATCGCGATACTTGGCTACAGTACGTCTTGAAAGAATGATGCTTTTCTCTTGTTTTAATATCTCTGAAATATCTTGATCAGATAGTGGCTTTTTCTTGTCTTCATTAGCGATAAGAATTTGAATGGCGTTTTTCGCTTCTCTTGCAGAAACATCTTCACTGCTTAATGACTGGAGACTTGAAGAGAAAAACTCTCGCATCTCAACAGTACCAAATGGAGCTTGCACATATTTGTCCTTTACAGTTCTACTGACAGTGGATTCGTGTATATTCAATTCATCTGCTATCTCTTTCATTGTCATCGGCTTTAAGTATGAAAAGCCTTTAGTCAAGCAGTCGGGTTGCTTTTCCGTAATAGCAGTCATAACTCGTAGTATCGTTTCTCTACGTTGTTGAATACTCTTCATAATCCATTGATATTCCTGAAACTTATCTTGTAGGAATCGATTGACTTGTTTATCTCCTACATTATTCATATCCTTATAATAGCCTTCATTTAGCTTAACTTTGGATAGTAGATCATCTGCAAGTCTAACGTGTAGCTGATTCTCTATCACTTCTACTACTACATCCGGAACGATATAGGATGGTTTGTCATGTGAGAATCTGGCACAAGGTCTAGGCTGTAATGTTTGTACAAAATCAAATATTTCTTGGAGTTCAGTTAGTGAGATCTTTAAATCCTTTGATATTTGCTTCCATTTCTTTTCTGCAAACGGAATGAAATGATTATTAATCACATTATAAGCGAGGGGAAGGCTATCTTGCCTTTGGATTTGTAATAGAAGACATTCTTGTAAGTTTCTTGCGCCTACTCCAGCTGGTTCTAATCCTTGGAGTACAAACAATATTTGCTCGACATGGTCTACAGGTTCATTTAGATTTAATGCTATACCCTGTAAATCTACTCGAAAATATCCATTCTCATCTAAATTACGTATAAGATGTTTTAAGATTTTCTTATCATCTTTTGTGAGCAATTTGGGATGTACTTGAGACATTAGATAATCTTCTAGACAAATCTTTACTTCTCCAATTTGTTCTATCCAATATTTAGGATCTGATTCTTGTTTCTGTTTCTTCGAGCTTTTCTTCCTGTAATCGAATGTTGTATCACGACTCTCTAGAGAAATGAGAGGATTTTCAGCAGCTTTATTTTCTAAATAAGCAGCTAACTCTTGTGTAGAATATTGTAAAAGCGCTATCGCTTGACTTAACTCTTGGGTCATTGCGAGCTTTAGTGTTTGTGTTTGGTATAAACCTGCCTTTAAATTCATGATTGTACCTCCTCTTCTCAATTTTAGAAATTCTGAGAAACAAAGTGACAAAACTAACCTTGAAACCGCTTTCCTATATTCATATGTCAAGTAAGGGATAATTGATTACTGAATATTCATTTTCTATTATTTTATATGAAATTTGTCGAAAAATAAACAATAATCAGACATAAAATATACAATAAAGTTATTGACATTTAACAAGGCGTAATTAATATATCTATTTTAACATCTAGTCCTAAAACTTGCTCATAAATTTTAACCTTAAAAAAACCTCCTCCATCAAATAAAAGATGAAGAAGGTTTCTTTTTTCATTTAGAACGCCCCTGGAGGGAATCGAACCCCCATTTCAAGAACCGGAATCTTACGTGCTATCCATTACACCACTCGATTCGTAGGTTATGAGAAACGTTTATATACCAATGTTTACGGCTATTTATTCTAAAAGGTTGCGTAGTATTACGCTAAATCCCGCACGTTATATTACTCGTATCATAGCTTATATTCGCGATAAATGTCAACGCAAAAAATAGACGATGAGGCAACGGAAACATTATTCGTTTGCAAATAGGAAATTACGCGAAACTACCTAGCTACCATACGACAATCTCTTTCTAATTTCGCGAGAAACGTCCGTAGCAACACAAAAAAACGCCCTATCTACGGCAGACTTAACTGTAAATAGAGCTAGAACTTACTTAAGTATTATATCAGCTTCAAACGTTTCTCGTTCCGTATTATCTTCCGAAAAAGCATCAAACACGAATTTAACACTAGTTATGTTCGCGACATCAGTAGTTTTTTCAAGAACAAATCCGATTGATCCGTCTTTACTAACGCCTTCATAAATTTCTCCACCGATGTCCTCCGTTATTGATGGATTCGCGTCTACTTGTTCACCCGTTGAAGTTACTAGCGTTGCCTGAGTAGGGTAAGCGTTATACTTCTTGTCTTTTGTTGTATTTTGCAGCTCAACCCAAACATTCACAACTTTTATTCCGTCCTCTACATCATCTGAACCTGTATAGTTTGAAACTCGCTTAATGTCGTTAGTTACAGATACGCCGTGTATCATCAGTTTTAGACCGCCGTTATCGAAATTCCCTTCCCACTCAGCACCGCGATACTTAATCCAGCCGCCTTCTTCGACGGTATCTTTTGCCGCCTTTAAGTCATCGTCTGATAACTTTTTAGGTTCGGCGTCAGCTTGTACCGGATTTTCGTTAGATGTTTTTTCTGGTACGTGCTCATCGTCACTGCTACAAGCACTTAAAATCAGCGCGAATAATAAAACAACTATGTATACGATTCTTTTCACATATATCCCCTCCCTTGCTATATTCTAACATTTGCGATATGTAAACGAAAGCCTACGCCAGCCAGCGCAAGCCCTCGTCGCCTTTTCTACTTATATTCGCGAGCCTTCTTCGTTAGCCCCCTGAGTTCAAAAAATACTACGAAAATTATTCTAGACTAGCAATTCCTTTAGTGCGATAAAGCAAAATGTTTTTTCATTGCGCGTAAGGTGCGGAGCTTAGCTGGACGGAATCGGACGTGGGGCTTTGGGAGGTTCGCGATACAACATGGCAGGGGTATTCCGTTTATTCATTTTAGCGTATAAAGCATTCATTTTTAGTTTACATAATGCTCATTATGAGAAGTAACTATGTTTCACAAACCGCGTCATATCAACGTTTGTCAAGCGCCCAAATTTATCGTTTATGCATGATTTTATACATTGTTGATATACCAACGTTTCTAGCGCTTCCGTTTATGTAGTGATAAGCGATATGTTGCATAATGTTTTATCGCTGAACCCCATGAGTTTCGGAAGGCTTCGTCCGGCAGGCACGCCGTGCGGATGTATGAACCCCGATAAGCGCCCCAAAATCGGAAGTTATCGGAATATATCGCGAAAGTGTTCGAGGCGTGTGTCCGTCAGAGCCTCCGTGCGGGTGAAAACGTTCAAATATGCGCAGTTTTGTAACGTAGTTTATAAGCGTTAAACCCTCGCTATGTCTACGTTTTAGTCGATGTCCCGTCACTGAACTCTTAGGTTACTTTCCGCCACGCTTTTCGACCCCATGCGTCATATCTCCGCACCATATTTCGGTGTTCCTGATCGTACAATTTATTGAAATCTTCGCGCTGCATCCATCGCCATAATGTCATTCGCGATACCTCCGCCTCTTCTGCGATTTCATCCATCGTCATGCCTTGCCGATACACCAAACGGAAGGCTACAGAGCGCTGAATTGCCGTTAATGGTTGCGGTGCTGGACCTCGTTTTCCCATTCGATATTCTCCCCTTTCGCAAATAAAAAAGACGAAGCCCCGAAGGACTCCGCCGATTATTGATACCTCGTTAAACGATCAAGTATTACCGCATAGTCTTGTTCATCCAGCCACGCAACGATAATGCGGTCGCCTTCTTTTAAAACGTCCTCAAACTGCAATTCTACGTTGTTCATTTTGAAAGCCGTATTAGGTGCTGCTAAATCGTCATTGAGCAAATCGCCCTCGCAGTAGTCTATCGCTGTCTTATCGCCTAGTTGTCGCGTTGCATTTTCGGTATGACTAATCGTTGCGATACGTTTATGTCGCGTAAGGTGTTCCATAACAAGAATATCGTCCTTATCGAGTATGAAATCCGAGCCTGCACTATCTAGTGTAATTTCTATATTTGGAGGTGGTGAAACTACAGTCCCAAAGATAATATCGATTGGCTTGTTATATCCATTAACTTTCATTAGTTGCGCAAATTGAGAATAGGCGTCTCCCTCTAATGATAAATGCTTTTTTCCTGTTTTTCTCCATACACTCACTATGCTCCCAACTCCCCTGCTTCTTTAATTTTATATAGTAAAAAGTTAGCTATCTGATCCATTTGCCTGCGGTCAAACTCTCCGCCATTGGTTTGAAGAGTAAAGTTGTTAGTCATTTCAATCTTTTGTGTTACTCGGCTGTTATCCGTATCATACTTAACGTTACCACCGGAGCCTCTACCACCCAATCGCGCAGAATCCTCGTAGTTAAAGTTTAGTTTGCTGTCGCGATCCGGACTAGTTAAGCCATTTAATCCGCCCAACTTGTTAAACGCCTTATTCTCCTGCGCTGTTAGGACGCGCTCATTTCTATGCAATTTCGCGATAAAGCCGTCATATGGCACGCGATCGAGTCCGTGGTAATATGAACCGTTGACGCCTATGCCCGTTAGTTTAATTTGCGGCACGTTCGGCGTGACTGGCTTAAGCTTTGTAGCTTCGTAAGGCGATTTAGGCGGCTTTGTATCAGCCTGTGACCAATTGACTTTAGGCACAATCGGGATGTTAACGCCAGGTATCTTGTTGATTGTTTCAATCATGTCGTTAATACCGCCAATGATGAAGTTAATAGACTTTTCCGCAGCTAACTTAATACCGTCAAAAGTCTTCGCCATCTGTACTTTTACCGTGTCCCAATTTTTATAGAGGTGAATACCGGCGGTCACTAAAAGACCAATCGCTGTTATTACTAAACCAATCGGGTTTGCCCGCATTGCCATATTAAAAGCCAGCATTGCGCCCCGTGCCAGTGCTAACGCCTTTTTCAAACCTCCAAGCACAGACGTAACCATCCCGATTATGCTCAGAGCCATTGCGTGAACCTTAACGGCAATTAATCCGGCCGCAACTCCAGCTAGAACGGGCTTGATCGTCGACCAATTCTCAACAAAGAAGGTCGCGAATGACTTGGCCGCATTGCCGACATCCGTTAGTACCGTAATAGCACCGTTGGCAAATTCGGCTATCTGCGCGCGATTATCGTATAGAGTAGTCGCAAACTGTCCGATATTTTGGAACAAAGCTCCGAAGGCTGCGCCTGCTTTTGCTTGGAATCCTGCGAACTCCTCGCCCTCCATAAACTTCGTTAACTTGTCAATCATCGGCGACACTGACGTAAGCGCCGACTCACCGAGCTTCACGAAGAATTGCCGCGTTGTATCGGTCAGCTTATTCCACTTCGCGTAGGTCGTATTATTAACGGTATCGAGGTATTTCGTACTTATTCCAATGTCGTTAAGGATTTTATCCAGCGCCTTTAGCTTTTCCGCCTGTGTCGCTGCCTCTTTCAATGGTGTTAGTTGATTGGACGTCAAGTTAAATCGATCTTTCAAGCTGACAAGATCGCCTCCGAGACTTTCCTTTATCGCGAAACCTGCGCCTTGAAAGCCTTCTAACGGATTTAGGTACGATAACCTTTCGGTCAAGTTAACCATTTCCTTGATGTCCTTCGTATTCTTAGTTGTTGTGGCGAAGGATTGAGTCGCACTTAAGGCATCCTGATAGGACATAACGGAGTTTAGCGCCTTGTTTTCGATGAACTTTGATAGCTCATTCGCTGCTTTAGCGTCTCCGGCAAACATCGCCTGCAAACTAACCTTGTTATAATCGAGCTTCATGGCTTCGCCAACCGTCGCGTTAAGCGTTTTTTGTGCGCCAACAACGGTCATTATCCCCGCCGCAAGTGTGCCAAGGCTTGCACCATAGTTCGCGCTACTGTTTCTAGCTAAATCAAGGCTTTGTCTATTAGCGTTAATCGAAGCCGTTAGCGATTTGAAGCTGAGGCGTCCCTTATCGGTTGCGCTCGATAGACTACTGCCCATCGTCTTAGTAGCTTTTTCCACATAGTTCATTTGCTTGATAGCATCTTTCATGCCACTGTTAAAGCCACTACCATCTAAGCCGAGCTTTGCAACTAGACTAATTGCCATTCGCGTTCACCTCGTCAATCACCTGATAAATAAGCTCGTCAGTTTCCTCCCAAAGCCGTTCGGATTCGTTTTGATGGCGTTTAGCACCAACTGTGTCGCCTCGATTATGCGCGATAATATACTGCTCAACCTCCGTAATAACGAGCAAGTCCGTTTTGATTATTTCGCTTAGCAGTTCATCGCCTATCGCCGCCTTAAACTGGCGCTTTAATTTCCGTAATTGCTGGATAGGCTTTCGCGGTATCTTGCCTTCGTACTCCACAATTTCGTTAATCAAGAGTCCTAACTCTACGATTCTCTCGATTCTCGGTTTTCTCATTAATAATGCGTTCAATTTTCGTCACCCTTTCGCGTATATTTGAAAAAACAAAAAAAAACGCCCGATTAGTGGACGTCAACAATATTCCCAAGCCTTCGTATATGCTCGATATTTACCAGTTGCGGTTATTTTAAGTTTGTAGAAAGGATCAACTTCCTCGAAGAAAACTTCGTTAGCTTTTAGAGTAAAGAACGGAGGATCATCGTTAAATGTGAACGATAAGTCGCTTTCACCATCGTTGTATATCACAAGCCCACCGCGAACCCCGTTAAAGGTCTTTGTTAGATTTTTATCGCCCATAATCGATTCCTTAACTACAAATCTCCACACTTTATGCTTTGTTTCATTAATCGCCTTGCCTTTTAACTTCACGTACTTTCGCGCTAACTCTATGTCATGTGATCTCGTTAAAGCTAATTCATACAACGCGCTTAAGTCCTGCGGATTAGGTTTATATGCACTAATATCTACGTCCTCTAATTCGTCCTCAACTGGTACTCGCTCTGTGACTTTCTCATCTTCAGAAAAAATCCATTTTCCGTCTTGAGATTTAAATACCCTCACAATTATCGCTCCTTCTCATTTTAGATAAATAAAAAGCAGCGAGCCTAAGCCCGCCGCCAATATAATTAAGCTAATCCTTTGATTCTTGCATGTGCTTTTTCTTGTTGGAACTCTAGCGTATATTCACCGACTAGCATCCCTTTAGTTCTGTCGCCGTCTACTCCTAATAACTTGTGGTGGAATCCGCGATCACCTAAAGGACGAATCTTGATTCTGTTGGTATCGACAAATAGAAGCTCGTCCGATTGTAAGTTGTTATTCATGGTGATAGGGAACTTACCGAAGTCATTCACAAGATAGTCTACAGACTGACCACGTGAGTCTTCCGACTGAACGACACGCAGCTTATCGTTTGATAAGTCGCTAATTTTTCGCTTTTGTTTCGCAGGAACAATGAACGAATATTGACCGCCCGTAGCAAATCCGCCAGCTTCGTAAATCTTTTGTGAAATATCGTTCAGCATATCGATAGTAACCGCCCCAGTTGCTGCGGTAACATTAGTTTCGATGAAACTGCGGATGCCTCGCATTTGACGAACGTTTCCATCATCGAACTTGCGTCCATTAATGATAGCTTTTTCAAGTTGCAGCGCAAGCTCTAGTTCCTTCTTAGCTTTTTCATAGTTGTAAAGGTCACTAATTCCGTACTGTGCCACTGTTTGCGCCGTATCCGTTAGCATTACACTATCGTCAAAAATTTGTGTATAGTTATCTACACGCTTGCGCTGTTTATGCCTAGCTTCACGGGCAGCCGCACCCTCTTCACCACGAATATACATGAACTCGATTTCCGTATCTTTTGTAATAGCTGCCGGTGTAGTTTCGCCATGTCCTCGCGTAACTGTGATTTTACTTGAGCTAGCATTTACTGCGGTTACTATCAACATTTCATCCCCAACACTAACGACGGAATCTGGTCGGAATGGCTCGACGCTTGCTACTGTTAGTTCTACCGCGTCCACTGCTGCGGCTACTGTTACTGCCGATTTCGTTGCGAACATTTCATCCTCATACCATACGTGTGTAGTAGCTGTTGCCGGCTCACTAAAGCCTAGCAAATTAAGCATTGGCGTTTGATCCGCATTTAATAATAGAATCTCATCTGTTACCGATTGTTTTTTACCAATTAAATCTTGATTATAAATCATACTCATTACTTATTACCCCCATATAGTTTTTGTTTTAATGCGCTAAATGCTGCGCGATCTTCTGTTTTACCAGTTCGACGCGCCTTCTCTTCTGCTTGTTTAAGAATCATATCTGGTGTTTTATCTACATGTTGACTACCCCCATTTGTCGGCTCACCCAATTGCCTTTGGACTTTTTTTTGAGGTACTGCCGAAGTCAGCGCTGTTAAAATATCGCCGATTGTGTCGACCCCTTCCTCGTTACTAACCTTCGAAAAGTCAATGTACGGCATCACCTGATCGATATTGCCGACACCTTGCGCGACTCCTCTTTTATAGAAATCATGCTCGACTGTTTGACGTTGCATAGCCGCCTTTGTTTCGGCAAGCTCGCGTTGCAATGCGTCAACGTCGGGCGTCTCCTCTTCTACTGTTTCAACTTCTTCTACTTGCTCAACTACTTCTGTTTGATTTTCTTCCATCTTTTATCGCTCCTCTTAGGTTATTTTCAGCCTGCAAACCGATCAGCTCCGAAGACTTGAAGCCGCTCTATTGCTTCCGCTTCTTTCACTTTTCTTTCTTCTTCAATTTTCTTGACCTCTCTTTCAAGGTAGTTAATTCGGTCATCAATCAACTTTCCTTTTTCATTGAAAACCGCAATAGCCCCTAACTTGTCAGCAGCTTCTTTAGCTCGCTTTGACGTTAAGAGTTCAGCTTTTTGATATATGTCAAAGTTGGAATAATACTTACTATTCATCGCGACTACTTCGCCATGTGGAGCATACATTTCATATGTCGTCTTGAAGCCTTCGCCCGAATCAATTACTTTTATATTTACCTTCGCGATATGGTCAGCCCCTAAGATATGTTGACCGCCTCTATCGTAATAACAACGAGTAAACTCATTACCTAGATATTCAAAAACTTGTTCGATGCATTCCATTCCGCAACCCCTTTCCGAAATGTGTGTAACCAACAGAAATTTGTACCGAATCAAACGATTTCAGCCTCGATAATTAAAACCGAGTATAATTGGTAGGCTCGCAGCTTAACCGGCTAATTCCCCTCAACTTTCACAGAAAACATACGCTCAGCCGACCGCCTTTGCTCTATCGGTATTTTGAATTGTAGCGCGAAAGGTTTACCCTTTTTGTAATACTCAGCCATAGCCTGCCAGTCGTCCTTGTAGCGCTTGATCCTTCTTATTAAATCCTTGTCGTCCGTGTAACCTGCCAGCCAGCCCGTTTCTAATTTCCATAGTTCGTTAGTCAGCGAGTTCCGCCTCCCACTCTATAAGTGACTTTTCAACATACGCGCCCACTTCAGCTTTTGATATGTCGTAATTACGGCGTGGCGCATACTCTTTACATAAATCAATCGTCATTTTAGATCGCAGCCTTCTTCGAGACTCTTCGGACATTCCTAGATAGGTCGTCATAACGACATTAGCGCGAATATACCAATAAGCGTCGTACCAAAATACTTCTTCTAGTGGGCGCAATATAAATCACGCACCTTTTCAATATAATCTTGCGGCAGTGAATGGTTTATCTTCGCCGTAATGTCCGAAGTCACTTGCTTATATCCACTCTCTATTTGAGCAAGTGCTGAACGACTAATGCCGAGTAATTTTGCGAAGTCTCTTTGACTCATTCCTTTGTTTTGACGTAATCTTTTAATCAATATACAATCCACGGTTATCAGCTCCTTGTAACAAATTTTTGTTAGTTTTAGGCATAAAAAAAGCCAACCATCGAAAGACAGTTGGAAGTCGGAAGTATAACTTACATTAAACCAGGTATGAGATTCCGGCTCAAATGTCGCGCGCCAACACTTGAACCTTCCTCACTATATTCGTGTTTCTTCTCATTTGTATGGTATATTTTTAACCCAGTTTTTATATTAATTGTAAATGTTCCAGGGTGTTTTCCTTTCTTAAATGCTTCATAGGTTTGTTGTCTTTCTTGATTGCAACTGTCCCTTATTCCTAATTTTAGAGGTACCTTAGACGCTGGCTTGTCCGGATTTCTTTTAGGTGAAAACGTCCTATTTCCATCTTTTCTTCGCATCCCATAGATTTGGGCTTTTTCTATATCTTCCGTATAAACTACTCTCTTCTTATCTTTCACACCTGTATTTTCTTCTCTGTTTGGCAGATACCCGTCTCTTTTGGGCGCGAGATATGTTCCAGTTGCTACGAATCTACTATTAGCGTCCATTTGCTCGCGAGTACAATCCGATGAGCAATATTTCTTCTTTCCGGACTTCTTAAAGACGTTATTACAATTCCAACAAGCGCATACTCGATGATTATCCGGCACATGATTTGGTATAGGCGGTATAAACGTCTTTTCGATTTCCTCCCATTCCTCACGCGACCTAATTCTTATCTGCTGACGTTCAATGTTTTCGTGCGTCTTAACGTGTAAATCTGACGCAAGCGCTAGTTCCTCTTGTAATTCTAGCTGCGGGCGTTCACCACCGTCCGCGAGATAGCCCTTGATGAAAATTACTTTAGTTTGATTGATTAAATAATCCTTATCAGTAAATGTAGCGCTCACAAGTTTTGATAATTTCGAAACTTTCTGTTTTACTCGCCCCTTTGCATCATTCTTACACAATATCTTTTCCCCTCCTAACCTACTAACTTTTCATATGCACTTTGTACTTGTTTAAACATATAGTCATTTTTGGCGCCATGATCGGGATGTACTGCTTTCATCAATGCTCGATACCGTTGTTTCATCTCATGTTTAGTCGCCGTAATTTCAATACCAAGTAACTCGTAAGGCGTAGCGATACTATTTTTACCGAAGCGATTCGTTGCTCTTTCCAAACTAAGCTCCAATTTCAAACTATCTATTTCACCTTTTTGCTTTCTATTTTCTGAGGCAAGTTTTCTTTTTTCGCCTTGTAATGCGTGCTTTTCATCCTCTAACTGACGAATCTTCTCTAACAAACTATTAACATATTCTTGCTCAGTTGATGGGCGCGAACTATCTTCCATTGTATTAGCTTCAATCTTCTCGCTTATATCTTTCCCAGAAGCCACTCGTACAACCTCGCGTAACTCCTTAACTGTCATATCCGCGACCTTCTTCTTTTTGGAGGTGCTCGGTACAGTATGCTCTTTGGTTGCAAACTCTTCGCGATCAATTTCCTGCGGCAAAGTTAGCATTTCTGTTATTTGGCTTATTTTTAATTCCGTCGCTATCGACGTATTTCCAAACTGTTCATAAGTCTGCATCATGCGTTGTGCCGTTCTTTTGTTTATGTCGATTGATTTTAGCCAGTTACCAAACTCGCCATGTGTTAAATCATTTTCCTTTACATATTTAATACGTCGTCCAATTTCAAAAACAGACATCTTTTGGTGGCTAATAATTTCTTTCGTAATTTCTTCTAAACTAGTTTTCAACATTTCCATATCATTTCTCTCCTATTCTTTTGCTACGCGGTCATTTAGGTGTACGGATTATATCTTTGTTATTCTCTTTAATTACTCGCGATCATGTACTAATAGATACTTATTAGCGACAATTTATTGGCGCAATCTTTTTAAATCTTGTTAAGTAAATCTCGTTCTTTAAATCTAGTTAACCCATAAGTGACACGAATAAATAACGGCTCTATTATGTGTACGTACCTCTATTACTCCGCGTACTTCCGTTCCCTCCATAATCTAGCTCGTTCACGTGCCCCATCCCTCCGCGACTCACACCTTTTGAAAGCAGTTTGGTAATTCGTGAATGCTTCCGGGAATTGTCTGTAGAATTCTTCTTCGATAAGAGGTACTAACGGAATGTAATGCCCCTTTTGCGGATAATCAATTAGTCCAACCGCCTTCAAATCCTCTACGTGCTTGCTTGTCGTGTCCGGAGCTTTACCATACTTTACCGCGAGTGTCTCTATACTTGGGAACGCGAACCCATCCTCAGCGTTATAGTAGTCAATAATCAGCGCATATAAATAGAGTTTTTCCGCAGCCATTCGGTCGTGGTGAACATAATGGCGCGCATCGCTCGGAAGTGCAACGAACGTCTTATCGCCTTCCGTTGGATTCTTTTTATCGAATATTTTTCTTTCCAAAATCCTCTGCCTCCTCAGCTTCCAATTTGCTAATTTCTTGACGAGCACTTTCGAAATAATCAAGTGCATCTTCCTTCATTCCGACTTCCTCCTTTTTATCTCCTACAATATTAAAGGCGATCGCACATAAACCTGCGCACTTTTTCCGTAACTTTTTTGCGACCTTCACCGTGATTGCCTCGTAAATTCATGATTTCGGACAAAAATCGATGAAATTTTTTATGCCTCTACTAAGAATGTCGCCCGAGAAGGTAAAACCGCACACATTTTCTGAAAGTTTTTTCGTTCTACACAAAATAATAGGCGCGAGGATGCAAAGTCGGACACTTTTTATAGAAAAACGACGATGTCGACGTATTTAAGCACAAAAAAACGACTCAACTAAGCTAATAGTTAAATCGTTTCTAAATTTCCTCTTAATTAAATGGGCTTCCTATTTTACCCACGCCTCGTACGCATCAATACCTTCCACCTTAATAACAACTTTACATTCAGAATCCGTTATAATCTTTTCCTCGATATAACCTTTATATTGTAGGTAATCGTAGGCTGAACGCGTCTCAAAGTCACTTTCAATCTTTTTATCGCGCTCAGCTAATGTAAATCCCACCCTATCAAGCGTGTGCCATGCCTTGTAAAACTCACCCAACAGACGCATTCTAAAATTTCGACGTTCAGACACTTCATTACTAAGTTTTTCATAACGTCTTACAAGTTCCAGTTCCTTCATTTAAACCGCTCCCTTTATTCGTATTTTTATATAATCGCAGTTGCCTGCGGTAACACCGTATTAACTTTCGCGACACTCTCCCGCCTCGCTTATTGACATACAATTGCCAGCTTATATGTCGCAAGCTAGTCATTGCCCCGCCTAATGGCAACGAGTAGCAAGTATACAGGTACGTTTGCCGCCGCACCTATTTATATTTAAAAGACTTGCCTAAGAGCCTTCCCTACGCTATAATTAAATTAACTTAATTTTCAGAACCGCCTATCCAAAGCATTGCCGTGCAATTGGATGGGCTTTTATTTTGCGCTGATTGTCGACAGTTTGAATACTGCGTAAATTGTACATATCGCGACAAACCAAAGCGTCGGACCTTCTAGCGTAACTTGCACGTCCAGTAAATTCATCTCGCGCCCCTCCCATCTTCCATCATTAGTTTCGCGAAATCCAAAACGGACATTTTCAAAATATCAGCAACGATGCCAGCATTGCCGCCGAGGTTTGCCGTGAAACATGAACGTTTGCCGCTGTCCATATTAACCTCAGTTATTCCGTCAGATTCGCCAGTTATCTCACGGAACACCCATTCGTAGTAACCTCCGCCGTCGTCGTATATTTCCAGCGTTATTGTGCCGTCGATTATTAGTACATCGCGTGTAACTTCCGGCTCGTAGCCCGGATCGCGTGCGTCGGTGAACAAAACGTCCTTACGTTCGAGTTTCATCTTGCTCCGCCTCCCCAGTCTCTGAGCAATAATCTTCGCCTCCTAACACTAATTTAAGTAACGAATCTTCGTGCTGCTTGCCCGAGATAAAATCAGTCTGATCCTTGTCCAAATCAACTAATACGTAACCATCTTCCGGCAGTAATTCCGCGTTATATACGCCCGGCATTTCGTTTGCGACGAATACTCTGCCGTCCTCCAATAACACGCCATTCATGATATCTACTGGATATGTGAGCCCTTCCCATCTAAACATTACTGTGACCATTTTGCGCTTTACTTTTTTGCGTTCAATCATTTTAATTCCTCCTTTACTTTAAAGAAGTTTTACTTCGCTTTATCAAACTTCTTGTTTACATATTACTACCGCCAGAAACATATGTCAACAGATTTCGAAATAAAAAATTCGATTTTTCGAATCTTTGCTTTGAAATTGTGATATAATAAATAAAAACGAGAATAACAGAGGTGCTTTTAATGGAGGAGACTAAAAAGAAAAAACTTAATAGAAGAAAGCCGGAGTACTTAATACCATCATTTAAACCGATGGAAATTACCTTAATTAAGAAGGACAAAACGAAGGCTGATCTAAAAAGAGATTTAGGTATCTCCTCATCCACTCTTGCTAAAATGAGTAACAATGAGTTTGTCGCGCTAGATATTATTGCGTTAATCTGTGAATACCTGGACTGTAATATAGTAGACGTAGTTGAATTTATAGAAAAGAAAGAGGACGCCGAGTAAGCGTCCCTTTTTTGTTTTGCCTTATAACGCCTTCGCAATTTCAACGAGTAAATCCATGAGCATCGGCAGCAACTGAACCGCGATATACCCAGCGCCCGCACGCTGTATCATCGTCAGCCCTCTGTCTGCGTTACCGAGCATAAGGAAAATTCCTCCGCAAAGCATAACCGTAAGCCCTATTGGATAGCTTAACGCCTGCACTAACGCGATAAGAGGATCAAACGCATTGACGACACGCTCGGTTATCGCTGCATTAACCGCGCCGGCTGCTGCGAGTGTTGGGTCGCCAAAGCCTAGCGAAAGTATAGTAGCGCCAGTTACTACGATTATCTTCGTTATTTGCTTGCGCGTTGAGTTGAAATACGACGATGTCGACGTTTTAGCTCCCTTCAAAACTGGAGTAACCTCGTGCGCCTGCCGCACAACATCTGTCCGCCCCATAAACTCTTTAACCGTCATTACTTCCGTTTTCCGTCCGAACATACAAACCGCCTCCTTATCGTAGTTCACTCGCTGTATATATCTTGACGCAAAGCCCCTCGCACAATTTCGCAAGCTCTTGTCG
This sequence comes from Bacillus sp. JJ722, assembly GCF_036963345.1. Lineage (NCBI taxonomy): Bacteria > Bacillati > Bacillota > Bacilli > Caryophanales > Bacillaceae > Bacillus > Bacillus sp. JJ722. Next base: position 25,040 of record NZ_JBALMO010000020.1, on the reverse strand, counting down.
TCTATATTCCGTAGTTGTAAGCCAAACGAACGCCGGCGCTTGCTTAAAGACGCCTAGCTCGACCATTCGCCGATACCTCGCTATCTTATCGCGATTAGCAGCCATTTTCTGCGTGTTATCAATCTCGCAAATATAGTAACGATTTTCCCGCGAAAACAAAGCGTCAGCGATGACTTTAGCCTCGCCCGATACTTCTAACTTAACTTCGCTTCGCCAGCTCGCAGGACAGCCAAACGCAATGAATAACGCATTACGCATTAAGTAGTGAGTGACTTGACCCGTCTTCTTTAATACGCGTTGACAACCGACACGCTCACGCCCCTCCGCGTTAAGATAATAGACGTTTTCTTCGAGCCGAACCGAGCAGAGATATTCACGCATTTCGGTTAATACGCGATTAGCATTACGATCACCGCCGAGCCGATGTATTCGTTGTAGCTGTGTCCGACTAGCGTAGCCCAATTTCTTCAATGTGAAGAGTATGGCTTCCGTTCTTTGTTCCTTCGCGATTGTTTGTTTCATGGCAATAGCCCTCCTTCCGTCCCTTAAACGTAATATGCGGTTTAATAGTCTCGTTAATAAAATCGTTACTCATGAACGGCGTTTGTACGTCAATCTTCTTATCCGCGCGATAGATAGCACGCCCAGGAATAATAGGTATCTTTTCCGCGCCTCCCTCATCGAGAACAACACGGCTTGCAATCTCCGTTTTGAGACGAAAACAAACTTGACTACTACAATTCTGCTTTACTTGCGATGACATAACTTGCGTCGTAACGTATTGACTACAGTAAATTAAATTAAAGCCTGCCGCCCTTCCTCTTCGCGCTATATCTTCGACAATTGACTGACATTCTTCGTGCTGTCCGATGTCCGCAGCCTCGTCGATTATGATAAAGAAGCGATCCGCAAAGCCTGCCTCTTTCATATCCTCGTAACCATACGCAAGTAAATAGTCTAATTGGGCGTTCATGCGAGCTTGCGCGTCCTTCAGTACGATTAATGCTTCGACTGGATTCTTCGCAAAGCCTTCCACTTGCTCTAGTCGCGAAAAACGATTAAGTGCAACGCCGCCTTTTAAGTCGATTAGAAATAAGTTTGTATTTTTGGTTTGCCGTGCTACTAACGTACTTATAACCGACTTAAGAAACACGGACTTTCCGGAGCCGGTCGTGCCAGCTACAACTAAGTGCGAATTACGGTCGAAATCGTGCTTAATTAGCTTCGTTTTGGTCGCGCCGATTAGTACCTCCCAACCGTTCAATATGTCGAAGTGTTCGCGCTTAAATTCGAAGTAGTTCGGCATAGTTACGTCAAATACTCGCACAATTAGAACGCCATTATATGAAAGCTCAACCGTTTTATGGGCGCCTTGCCTTTCTTTAAGTAGCTTACGAATATCCGCGAAACTATTTGGATGCAGGCGTAGTTTAGCTACCTCACGCAAGAACGTCTTAACGTCAAGATAGGCACGTTGGTTTAAGCCGTCCTCGATTGCCTCGCGTTTGCTTTTAAAATCCGCGAAGCTATACCCTAACGGCAACACGTAAGCATATTCTACGCCCCATTCGCGCTTTGATTTACGTATAAGCCTAATCGGTTTGTCTCCGTCCTTATCGCGTAGCCCCGCATAGTAACAAATACGTCCTATCTTCTTGCTATCGTCGGTGGTACCTCGTACGTGTAACGTTGTATATCCGACTATGCCCGCCACTACTGCCGACGAAAACAGCTCCAATAACATCGAAACACCTCCGCCCTATATTCTATAAGAATAGTTCTTCGCGAAAGGAATAGAGTTTGACGTCTTTTTGCGCTAGTGTGACTTAATTCGTACTATTCCTAACGCGATTCTTACGTAGTAATTCCTCGGGAACTTCGCGAAGCATTGCTTATGGAACTACTTTATGGCGCGCTGCTTGTCCGATATGTCACTTTTTTGCGCAAGGTTTAAAAAATGACAATTTGGACGAGACTTGACGTAAGGAGTGATGAAAATGTTTAGTTTATTCGGATTAGGTAAATCGAGGACTAAGTTTGGACGTTGGCTTGATCGCGAAAACATAACTCAGCTTGACATCGAGAAACTTTCGGGATTAAGTCGTGGTACTGTATCGAAGCTTTGCAACGATAAGGAGTACACGCCAAAATTTGAAACGGTTGGACGCGTAAAGAAGGCGCTTAAGAAGCTCGGCAAAAGTGTGCCGGATGATTATTTCGGTATGTGAATATATGATATGGTCAAATATTGCATAGAGAAGAATTTGAACGCCAAATCAGCTAATTTAGCTTGACTTACTGCATCAGGACTTTTACTTTTGGTTGAGTGGTATGGACAACGGCTTTGGGCATAGTTGTTGCCTACATTCAAACGATAAAAATATCGAGTGAACATAGACAAGCGACTGCACTTTTGTATATCGGGTTATGGAATCCGTATTCGTAACACCCTATTTGTCGTGGTAATTAAACCAATGATCCTACTGTCAGAGATAGCCCATACAGTTTCACTCAGCCCCTAACCTAATCGATTAGTTAATCTCTACGCGAGAACAGTACAACTGGTTACTTACGAATCATCTTGCGGGCATTGCGCCCCTATCAATCCACCGAACCGTTAATGGTCGTTCGCACCATTCGGCAACTAAGCAAAATAGGGAATGCTCATATGTTACCTATCTCCATTTATCGCGACGGCTGGATCAATACCTGACGTAATTTATTTACTTGTGCTTAACGGCTACTCACAAGGGAATTACCTAAAAAAGACAATAACAAACTATACCCCTTGAATTTTATTTTCAAAAATTTTATAATTAAAGGGATTGATAGGTTAATTCCTATTCAGTTGTATTTAAGTCATGGGCATGACTAAGTGGTAGGGCGTTCGATTGTTCGTAGCAATCAGCGCTCTTTTATTTTTGTGATTTTTTCTACATATCTTCGAAACCCATTTCGACGGCTTCCTCTAAATCCTTTCCGTAAATTTGAACATACCGCCTTAATACTTCAAGCGAATTATGTCCCGTTAATCTTTGTAAAACGAAAATATTCGTACCTGCCTCGACCTTTAATCGGCAAAACGTTCGCCGAAATACGTGCGGACTAACGTTTACTTCTCGCGAAACTCCTGATTTATCTCCGTAAAACGCTAGCCTTTCTTGAATACTTCTCGCGCTAAATGGTCTATTATCCAAACTAACGAATAGAGAATCGGTATCTAACGCGCCTCGTTCTTCTATGTATGTTTTTAAAACCGCCCGCAATTGCTTTGTAAGGGGTATTCTGCGCGCGTATCTGTTCTTGGCTTCTTGTATACTTACCGCACCCTTACCGTCAAAACTGACGTCTTGTACGCGTAATGCTGCTAATTCCGCAAGCCTGCATCCGATTTGAGTAAAAGAAAGCATTATTGTAAGATCCCTTAGTCCCGTGAATGTAGTAACATCGGGCGCACTTAATAGTCGTTTTAATTGTTTTTTAGTGAGTGTCGCGCCTATCTTATGACGTTCTTTAAGTTTACTGACGCCAGCATACGGATTATGGTCTACGTAACCTTTACGCAAACAATAAACAAAGAACGTATGCCCCGCCCTTAGTCGCGAATTGATTGTACTTACTGCGCGCCCTAGTTCCTGTTGATTTACGACAAACCCTTCGATATGATCGGCAGTTAAAAGACGAATATCATTCAGTGGCGCGTCAATATCAGCAAGAGCACGACCGTTTTGCTTTAGCTCTTTCACGTAATAAGCAACGGTATGCGATGAAAGCCCTTTTATCTGACAATGACGTAAAAATTCCGATGAGGCTTGACTATAATTTCTAGTGATTAATTGTTCGGTCTGCGGTTGCAATACGGTTTTAAGATTGGCTGACGCGATATTTTTTCTTCGTTTCATACTAAAACCTCCTCATTTAAACGTGTGCGGGAGATTGCGTGGTATACTTCGTGGTATTTTTAGAGGTAAAAAAGCGCAAATAAAAAACGGCACCCCAACGTTAAAAATAACGCTGAGGCACCGTAAACATTGACGTTTTAGAACGCCCCTGGAGGGAATCGAACCCCCATTTCAAGAACCGGAATCTTACGTGCTATCCATTACACCACAGGGACAAATTTCACGACCTGCTGTTAATTATATTTCAGTTACTTCTACTTTGCAATAATCAATCGTCTTTACATATTAATATAAAAAGCTTGTAGATTCATATTTTAATAACTGAATCTACAAGCAAATAGTTATGATCTATTTAGGAAATCTGTAACTTGTTCATTGAAAAGATGCGAATCTAGCACACCAGCCATATGCCCTTTTAAGCTTTCAAACTCCATTAATTCAGCTTCTTTGCCATTCTTTTCCATCATTTCTATCATTTGACGATTATAAATAGTAGGTTGTAATAAATCACGCGTACAAGAAACCATCAATACTTTCGACTGAATTTTATTTAATGCCATTTCTAACGATTCCTCACCATGAGCAATATCATGCATCATCGTTGCACGGCACGTATAATACCAATGACTAGCGTCAATCATGGCTGATCCAGCTTTAATACCATTAAATAATTGTTCCTCATAAGTAGTTTTCACATCTAAACGATCATAGCAAGCTTGTTCATTACTATCACGTTTGTATGTTTCCTCATAAAATTCAGGGGTAAAAGCACCCGCATTCATCATTTGAACAGCCAGATACAAACCTTCTGTTGGCTCTTGGTCATCTTCATAATTACCACCATTCCAATTTGGATCCATTGCTATCGCACGCATAGCATGTTGTAAAACACTAAATGATGTAATCGTTGGGTTTTGTGGGTTTGTAATGACTCCTATTATACGCTCTACCATTTCAGGATATTGAACTGCCCAATTTAGGGATATAAAACCACCAGCTGACGCTCCCATCACAGCATGAAGCTTCTGTATACCTAGCTGCTTTGTTAAAAATTCATGTTGAATACCAGCCATATCTCTAAATGTAAATGCTGGGAAATCCATGCCCCATCTCTTCCCTGTTTCTGGATTAATGGAACGAGGGCCCGTCGTAATGACAGTAGGATTCTTCCATTGAACATTAGCAAGATTATCGGTGCTAATAACAAAATATTTATTTGTGTCCACCGCTTTACCAGGACCAATTAATCCATCCCAATAACCTGGAGCTACATCTTCTGGTGTATATTTACCAGCAGCATGACTTGACGCACTAAAGTAATGCGCAACTAGAATCACATTCGATTTATCTTCGTTTAACTCACCGTAAGTTTCATAACCTAATGTTACTGGGATTGTTTTACCATTTTCTAATGTATAACTATCAAGTGTAAATTGTTGCTTCTTAACAGAATTCATATCCATTATTAGTTCTCCCCCTACTATTTATCGAATTAAGCTGCTTTATCTGCCGGTACTTTGTCTTTACCTGTTTCAGGTAATAAGAACGATCCAATAAAGAATGACAAACTAAGAGCGATTGTTACATAGAAGCCCATTTTGAATCCTCCGTTATCTATAATTACTCCAATAACGTAGTACGCCACTGTTTCAAATAAATATGCAAAAGACCAAAAGAAGCCCATAATTAATGTTAATCTTTGTGGAGTCATATTAGGCAATTCTTGTGGGATTGTTACTAAAGCAGTCATTGGTAAAAACATTAGGAATCCAAGAGCTGCCGACATCATAATGGCAATGGTTCCAGATGAGGTTAAAACCATCACAAGTGCTGCCGCTGACATCAAAAGACCTGACCATCGAATAATAGGTAAACGTTTTGCTATTTTTTTCACTACGAAAATCCCTGCTACTGCACCTACAACACCAGAAAGAGCAACAACTGTACTCAAGACTTTTGAATCAACTACCGATAATCCAGATGTTGGGAAGATCGTTAGAATAACAAGATATAACAATAAAAGACCCGCATAAGTAAATGGGAAGATATAGTTAAACTTATCCTTTAATCCATCTTTAAATGTATATATTTGTTCATTTGTAACTTGATTGTTTGCTGGTTTATTTAATTCAAAGTCTTCACCAAAAATCATCCAGAGAATAAGTAATACTAAACTACATCCAGCAAAGAATAATAAACTGTTTTGGAAAGTTACTAACCATGATATAACAGGTGCTACAAGTACCATCGCAATGATACTACCAATATTATATGCCGCTGCATTAATACCATTAACCGTTGCACGACGAGTAGGATCGAAATAGCGAATAACAATTGGTCCAAAATAAACGACAAACAGCGCTCCACCAAAGCCCATAATGAAACGAGTAGCAACAAACATCCAGTAATCTGTTACAAAAGCCCCTAGAGCTGTTCCTAAAACGATTAGGGAAGAAGCAAATATAATCGCTTTTTTCGGTTGCAATTTAATTAAAAGCCATGCTGCTAATAAGTTACCAATGATTTTTGCAACTGTAATCGCATTTGAAATGAATGTAGCAGAAGAGAAGCTTTTTAAATTAAAATGCTCCATAATTTGCGGTGTTAACGTAGTTCCTGCAATCCAACTTACTGCGAAAAATGCATAAGTAAAGAACATGATTGTTTCAATAATATACGCTTTTGTACTTGTTTTCTGTACAGCTTGACTCATGTGAATAACCCCTATCTATTAAAATTTTATCACGGCTTATTTATTGGAAATTTATAGGTTTATTGGTCGATCCTGAGAAATTACTTTCATTGTAAATGCTTTGCAATGAAAGGTCCAAATTTCATGGATGTTTGTAAGTCCATACCTTAAGATAATTCCGTTTATAATTTTGAAACGCTTACATTTTTACTACAATCCATAAAATCTAGAAATCCTTCATCAAAAATCGCATCATTTTTTGTATATACATAAAAGTTTTAATAGCTATAACAAAAAATTATAGTTCGAGGATAAGCAATTGTAGAGGCTATACCAAAATTCACTTTTAGGAATAACCTCTACAAATACATATAACTTACGAAACTAGTTCTTCTTGCTTTTCTTCAAATTGCAGATTCATAACCTTTTCTTCAAAAATGGCTTGATCCATCTTCTTTAGATCAATAGCTATCAATGGTGCAAAATCCATATGATCAAGAATGTCTTTTTGTAGATCTATTCCTGGAGCAATCTCAGTTAATGTTAACCCTTCAGGATGTAATTCAAATACAGCTCGTTCTGTTACATACAAAACCGACTTACCGTTTTGTTTAGCGATTTCTCCACTAAACGTTATTTGTTCAACATCTTGAATAAATTTTTTCACTTTACCTTCTTGAACAATGACTAATTTGCCATCCTCTACTTTCGTCTTCAAACCGCCCGCTGTAAAGGTACCACAAAAAACAAGCATCTTTGCATTTTGTGTAATATTAATAAAGCCACCACATCCAGCAATTTTCGACCCAAATTTTGAAACATTAATATTACCATGTTGATCGCATTGCGCTAAGCCTAAGAAAGCTGCATCCAATCCACCACCATCATAGAAATCAAACATATATGCTTCATCTATAATTGCGTCGGGAGTAACTGAACAACCAAAATCAAGCCCACCCGCTGGTGTACCACCAAATACACCCGGTTCAATAGTTGGTGTAAAATGCTTTTCTTGTCCTTCTTCAGCCAAGATATTTGCAATACCTTCTGGCATACCAATCCCATAGTTAATCACATTCATCGATTTCGTTAAACTTAATGCACAACGCCGTGCAATAAGTTTTCGAACATCTAATGGTTGCGCTTTTTTCTCCGTGTTTACAATGATGTCGCTTTTTATAAACGTTTCGTTAAATTGTGTTCCGAACGTTTGCATATGATTAGAAAGATCCTCAGCAACGACAACCGCATCCACCAAAACATGTGGAATTTTGATACTTTTTGGATCTAACGTAGAACTTTTCACGATTTTTTCGACTTGCACAATGACTTTACCACCGTTGTTTTTTGCATTCATGGCTAATGAAAGAACATTTAATGTTAATGGTTCATTCTCAAGACTAATGTTTCCTTTTTCATCAGCTGTTGTACCTTTTAAAATAGCTACATCAATTTTTTGTGTTTTATAAGCTAAATAGTCTTTCCCATCAAACTGAACCTTTTCTACAAGATCCTCTATTGTTCTAGCATTCAATTTGCCACCATCTATTTCTGGATCCACAAATGTACCTAGTCCAACATGTGAAATTAAACGGGGATGCCCTGCTGCTCCCTCTCGGACTAATTGGCATATAACCCCCTGTGGAAGGTTGTAAGCTTCAATTTTATTCTCTTCAACTAAAGGTGTTAAACGAGGCGCCATTCCCCAATGTCCGCCGATTACACGTTTCACTAGTCCCTCATGTGCATAGTGATTCAGACCTTTTGAAGCTCCATTTCCATCACCTATGCCAGCAGCATAAACGAGAGTTAAATCTTTAGGGTAACCTGTATGCATAAATCTTTTTTCAACTTCTAGATGAATTTCTTCTGCTACACCCGTTCCAATAAAACCACCTATCCCAACAACAGCACCATCATGTATAAGCTTAACTGCTTCACAAGCAGAAATAAATTGTATGTTTCCTCCCATGATTTCTCTCACCTTTGTTCTTTAATAAGTTTGTGTCTACTGTATTCGTTCTGATTGTAATTACTAAACAGACTTGATAATTACAGCCGTTCCCATTCCTCCACCTATACATAACGAGGCTAAACCGAACTTAACCTTACTCTTTTTCATTTCATGTACAAGTGTAGTGATAATACGTGCGCCAGAAGCTCCAAGTGGGTGACCTAATGCAATCGCTCCACCATTCACATTGATACGCTCTAGTAACCACTCATCTGTCAGATCATAAGTATTTTTCAACTCATGCATTACACCTAGAGCTTGTGCCGCAAATGCTTCATTTAGTTCAAGAAGTCCTATATCCTTCATCTGAATATCATGCTTAGATAAAGCATTTTCGATTGCCTTTACAGGTCCTAGACCCATCACTGATGGGTCCACTCCGCCTTGGCCGACCGCAATAATTTCTCCGATTGGTTGTAGGTCGTACTTGTTCACTGCAGCTTCAGATGCAACTAAGAGAATGGATGCCCCGTCATTGATTCCAGATGCATTTCCGGCAGTTACTGTTCCCTCTTTCTTAAATGCTGGTCGTAAGTTTGCCAACTTCAATAATGATGTAGCGCGATTTGGATATTCATCTTTGTCGAATGAAAGTGTTTCTTTTCGACTTTTCACTTCAATCGCTACAATCTCCTCTTTAAAACGCCCACTATCACTTGCCGCAATGGCGCGTTCTTGAGACTGAATCGCTAACATATCCTGCTCTTCTTTCGTAATCTTGTATTTCTCTACTATATTTTCAGCAGTAATACCCATATGGTAATGATGAAACGCATCTGTTAATCCATCGGATATTATCGTGTCTTCCAAATTCAGATTGCCCATTTTCACTCCAGCACGCATTTTGTGCGATGCTATAAATGGGGCTTGTGACATTACCTCAACACCACCAACAATCATGAGATCACCCATATCTGCTTTGACGTTGTTATAAGCAATCATTAAAGACTTCATCCCACTACCACATACCATGTTTAAACTAAGAGCTGGTACTTCAGTTGGAATTCCAGCTTTTATACTTGCTTGTCTAGCGATATTTTGACCATGTCCTGCAGAAAGAACATTTCCAAGAATTACTTCATCAATCATTGAGGCATCTATTTTATTCGTTTCTATTACGTTTTTTATAACTTGAGCCGCTAAATCCGAAGGAGCCACAGAAGAAAGTGTTCCTAGAAATTTCCCAATCGGGCTTCGTTTTGCATCTATAAGAAAAACTTTTGACATCTCCACATTCTCCTTTTATAAACGTAATCCGCCATCAACAGATAGAACATGGCCATTCACAAAACTAGATTCTTCACTTGCTAAGAAGAGTGCTGCATTTGCAATTTCTTTCGGTCGACCTAAGCGCTTTAATGGTGTTTGATCACGTAATGGCTGAAGAACCTTATCAGGTACCGTTTTCACCATTTCTGTTTCAATAAAACCAGGGGCAATCGCATTTGTACGAACCGCTGCACCCTTTCTAGTAAACTCTTTCGCCCATGTATAAGTCATACCAATAACGCCAGCTTTAGTAGCTGCATAGTTTGTTTGACCAACGTTACCATAGGCACCAACAATAGAAGAAATATTAATGATTGATCCTGTTCCGTTATTCATCATGATCGGAGCAACGGCTTTCGTCATGTTGAAAACGCCTTTTAAGTTAATATCAATAACTAAATCCCATGCATCTTCATCTAATTTATTCACTAGCGCATCTCTCGTAATTCCTGCATTATTAACTAATACGTCAATATGTCCTACTTCTTCTTTCACATGATGAACAAACTTTTCAATTTCTTGAGGTTTGGTTACATTTAATTCATAATGCATTAAGTTCTCACCTATATAATCACCTTTTTGCAAATCGATAGAGTATACCGCTTTTGCTCCTTCTTGCATGAAAAGCTCACACATTTCTTTCCCTAATCCTTGTGCTCCTCCAGTTACTACGACAACTTTTCCTTCTAAACGTTTCATTTCGTCCACCTCAGATGTTATACTGAATTTCCAATCTTTTTTCACATCAAATAAGTCATATAAATTTGTACTGCAATATATACAATTCATTATCCAAAACAAGTTTATTGTATCCGTTTTCATTTATTAGTCTACGATGTTTGGCTACATCTGTATAATACATAATAGTTTGGATTGCTATAACTAAAAGTTATAGTGGCTAGAATATTTTCTCTGATCAACTTTTTGTGCATAGCCAAATAGAATGATTTTAAGCATCATTCTGATGATAGGAACATCGCCCACCACCTTTATAATAAGAAGACAACTTCTCATCAGGTACAGCTTCGACAATTTCATCCTCTACACGTGCCACATGATGTTCGGGTATGAGTGCCTCAATATCATAAATAAAATGAATTTGTCAGTGATATCGTAATATTTAAAGGTAGGGGGCCAGTCGCCTTTTTGAGGTAGTTTTTTCATCTGTTCCTGGAAGAAGTGTCATTTGCGTGTTATAAATTTCCAGTAGTGGTCGTAAGATTGCACATAAAACCGTCCTTTCTGTAATGGTAGTGGGGTAGCTTTCATTTTGCTAGAAGGGACGGTTTTTTATTATTTTTAAAATATTTTGAAAACTGTAGAGAAAAACACTTTTTCTTCAATCTGACCGGATCGAATGACGATCCGGTTTTCTATTTCGATTGTTCCCGCTGCTACCGCAGGATGGCATAACGACCCGATAGTATCGCGGGAATGACGCCTAGAAGCAAAGCGGCAGATAGGACCCAAACATACGTCTCCCATACAAAATCGAACTCCCACGAGCCCGTTAGCGCTAAACTATGACCCATAAGCGTAAAAACGGTTATTCCCGTTCCAATGATGGCGCCGATGGCGGAAGCGATTAGCGCCTCCCAACCGATCATGCACAAGATTTGCGAGCGGGTCATGCCAACCAAACGCAACTTGGAAAACTCACGCTTGCGCTCCAAGGTGGAAAGCGTAACTGTGTTCACAATAGAAATCGCGATATATAGCCCCAGTATACCGATGAGCAAGTATAACGCCCAAAGCCCCGACGACTGCTGCTGCTCCGAAAGGGCGATATATTCCTCTTTGGAATATCCCGTCAAACTCGGAAATGGCTCTGCGAGAGCATGAAGCTGTTGCAGCAGAGGATCATCTCCATTGTCCAACGCAGACAGCGTGTCCACATACACATGCTCGAATGACGGTCGATCTTGATGCTGCGCGACTAATTCGCTGGACAGCAAAAAATCTCCGAGCATAGCGGTAGATTGGAAAATCGCGGTGATCTCCAATGTCCGGGCATCCCCATTAACCAAACGCACTTCGAAAGAATCCCCGATCCCCAAACCATAATCGTCCGCCAGCTCTTCCGCCAGGTCGCTGCTAATTGCCGCCTCGTTTTTTCGGATGCCCAATATTTGTCCTTCCACCGGATTGACGTGAATAAAACGTTCCAAGAGTTGATCATCGATCCCTGTGGCCCGGTATTCGTAAATGCCCTCTTCTTCCCATAGGTCCAATCCTTCCCATATTACATTCGCCTCTATGCTTCTGATCCCTGCGACGGCCGATACCCCGGGAATGTCTCTAACAGCACGGAGCAGAGAGGCGGGGATTCCATCTGAATCCTGGGTCGCATAGAAGTAGTCTGCGGCGATTAAACCCTCCATTTTTTCCCGAGAAATATCTTTTTCATTTTCCTGTATAAACAAAAGTGTACAGGCGATCGTTACGATGAGCATAACCGGAGCCATCACTCCGGCTGTGCGCCCACGATTTTTAGCCGTATTCTCCCATGCCATCCAGCCCGATGCCTTGGAGATGACGGAAGCGATTGCTCCCGACAACCATCCGAGAGGACCAACCAACAACGGGCCGAGCAGGGAAAAGGCAAACGCGAGCTGAAGGGCGACTAAAATCGGATACTCGTTTTCCCCCAATCGGGGAAGGTTATACCACAGGGTCCAGCCGCCGACAAGAAAGAGAAGTCCGAATAGCAGCCGGGATAGACTGATCCCGCGGGATTCCACTGAAGCTTCCCTCACGGCCTGAGTCGGTCCGATACGTGAAGCGCGGCGCTGCGAAGTTAACACGGATAAAAGGGATATGCACACGCCGAATATAAAGGAAACAACGAGCGGCGTCATGGACACGATCAGTTGTAAGTCCCCTCCGGAAATCCCGGCTCGAACGATCAGCTCAGAAATGAGGCGGGAAAGAGCGATGCCCGCAAGACAACCTGCTATCGAAGCACAGATTGAGATAACTACCGCCTCGCCAGCGATCATGATTCGAATTTGTCGGGGAGTCGCCCCGATGAGACGAAGCGCGCCGATTTCGCCCGTACGCCGGGAGACGGAAAAAGCGAGCGTGTTGGCTACGACAAAAATCGAAATAAACCCGATAAGGACGCTTAAAAACCCGATAAATGAAATCACAGTTTGATTTTCGTCGGAATCCTCCATGACGCTTTCCATCAGGATGCCTGTCGAGGCGATCATCGCAACAGCGATCGATATAGCGACGAACATGCCGACGTAGTGGACAAGGCGATAACGAACAGACAGCAGGATGAACCGAACCATCATCTTTCCTCCAGTCGTTTCATGCGATCCATAATTTTCGCGGTTGTAGGCGCCACAAGCTCGCCCGTTACTTGACCGTCGGCCATAAAAATGACCCGATCCGCAATTGAAGCCGCATTCGGATCGTGAGTGACCATAACCAAGGTTTGCTGTAACTCGTCTACCGTCTCGCGAAGAAGCTCAAGAATGTCCAATCCCGTGCGCGTATCCAGCGCTCCGGTCGGTTCGTCGGCAAACAGGATATCCGGCCGGGTTATGAGCGCTCGGGCAACGGCAACCCGCTGCTGTTGTCCTCCCGACATCTCCGAAGGGCGGTGATTGAGCCGACTTTCTAAGCCCGTCTGGTGGACAAGTCTCCTCAACCAGGCCTCATCGGGCCGTCTGCCGGATAGTTTCAACGGCAGTAGGATATTATCTCGAGCGGTCAGGGAATCGATTAAATTGAAAGCCTGAAATATAAATCCGATTCGATCTCTTCTCGTTAAAGTCAAACGAGGCTCTTTCAATCTATTCAGATGAATGCCGCCTAACCACACTTCGCCGGATGTCGGCCGCTCAAGACCGGAGGCGCATTGCAGCATTGTGCTCTTTCCCGATCCGGAAGGTCCCATGATCGCGGTGAACGAACCGGGAGAGAAATCAAGGGAAACGTTAATTAAAGCGGGTGTTGCATTTTTTCCGTTTCCGTACTGCTTGGAAATCGCCGCGATCCGAAGGACAGGATTTGCCGTATCTTTTGCCGTTATCATATCGATCCACTCCTTTATCTCTAATAGTGTTGCATAGCCGTACACTTAACGTTTAAGTATGTATCTTGCTTCGAAACAAGGCAATGCCTCCGAAGCTATATAAGACGCAGAACAGCACGTTGACCAGCATCGGTACAAGAAGAAGAGGTTCGTCGTTCTTGATCACGATGACGCCGGAGAAAACGAATCCGATCTCCGCCTGTCCGTTCAATGCGATGAGGACGTAGGCAAGCAAGGTCGGGACTGGAAAAAGGACGATAAAGACTGCGGTAGTGACGAGAACCTGGAATTTCTTCGCGCACAATCCAGTCAATACGGAAAAAAAAGCCAGCAAATGAATCGTAACCAATGTGATGAACAAGGAACTTACGATACCGGCATCCACATTTAACCATCCACCCTGCAACAGCCATTCCCTGCTCCAAAAAAGCAATGTGGTTAACAGCAATATAGTGTCTACGAACAAGACGACAGATAACTTGGAGAAAAAGATCATGCTTCGACTAATCGGTAGCAGAAGCAAGGAGTAATGCGTATTTTGTCTCCATTCATAAATCCAAATCGCAAAGGACAGGATGACGGGAACGAGGATGGCCGCAACAAATGCACTCCCGTTAAGTCCGTAAAACCATATGGATAATTGATCTTTACTATAACGAGACAGTAAATAGATAAGTATGAATTCCGTCGCCCCAAAAAGGATAAACGTCAGCAATATCCAGTAACGGAAAGAACGGAAATCGGTTTTCAGCAAACGGATATAGGCGTTCATAGATGCATCTCCATTACGATTTCTGTAAGCGTTTGTCCCCTATGCTCCTTCAACTCCTCCAGATTGCCTTGAACGGCCAATTTTCCCTCGCGAACGAGAAGCAGGTCATCCAAGAAAGGCTCTACGGCTTCGATTTCATGAGTAGCAATGACAATCGTTTGCTCTTCATCCATGAAATCGTCGAGAAGACCTTGCAGAATCTGTTGTCTGGAGAACAGATCGATTCCGGATAACGGTTCGTCAAGAAGCAAATAGCGCGCTCTCCTACTTAAGGCTAAGAGCAACTTGGCTTTTGCCAGTTCCCCTTTGGACAACGTCCGTAATCGAACACCAGGTTGGAGCTCGAAGGCTTGCAGCAAATCTGCCGCCTTCTTCTCGTTCCAATCCGCATAGAAGTCCTTCAAGTAATGCATAGCATCAGCAATGCTCATCCACGGATAAAAGGTTTCAAGTTCAGGCAAGTAGGCTATGGAACGATTCGTTATCGGCGAAGGGTGATACCCGTCAATCTGAATTTCACCTCGATCCAGACGAATCAAGCCCGTGATAGCTTTCAAAAGAGTCGATTTCCCCGAACTATTTGCCCCCAGCAGCCCCGTAATGCAGGAGGGGCGTATCGTCAAGGAAATCCCGTTAAGCGCGGACTTATGGCCGTAATATTTTACGGCATCGTTAACTACAATCACTGGAGATTCCCCCTTCCAATTTCAATTTCACCATTCGCAAAATCTCTTCGTCGGAAGCTCTCAGCGATCGCATTTCCGATACGAACTGCGAAGACAATTCGTCGAGCATGCTTCTCTGCAACGCCAAGATAATCTCGGAATTTTCGGTAACGACGCTGCCGCTCCCCCTTAGAGTCGTTATCCATCCGTTATCCTCCATTTCCTTAAAGGCCCGTTGAACGGTGTTGGGATTGACGCCAAACGTTTTGGCCAATTCTCTGCGCGGAGGGATGGCCTCTCCCGGAGGAAAGTCGCCGCTTGCAATTTTTTTTTTGTAAACGTCCACGATCTGCGTATAGATCGGTTCTCTGGCACTAAACTTCATAATGACACAACCCCAAAATTGTATTAAGCTCTTAACACAATTTTGAGTATAATATATTTTGCTAAATTATGTCAACGCATAATCTTCTGACGAAAAAACAAACAAGCTGACACCGGCGTCAGCTTGCATTCTGACCTTTTAAAGTTTACAAATGAGATCCTCGGGCTGTATGCCCCCTTCTACAACAATTTCGCTCTGGACAACTTCACTGCTCTCACCTTCACTGGCGAAGGCTGAAGCTGCGAATAACGAATGGAGCAGGGCGGAGGACTGCCATACTCAAAACTAACCTTCTCATCCTCCATTTCACCCTTTTGCTCAACTGCTTTGGTAGACAGTCTTTGGTCATATTTATAAACTAGGTGCCCCGCCATGTCTTGAAGTAGAAACTATCTCTTAAAAAATCTTCACAAAAATAAAAAGACGACGCCATTAAAGACATCGCCTCAGATGAAAATAATTACTTGCTTATGACCGCTCCGTAGGTCGGCTGAGTGTGAATACCCCGATCAAGGTTCTCTTTTAAGAACTTTGATATATCAGCACTGGTTCCTGCATTCGTGAATGAACCGGAGGAAAATGAAACATTTTTCCTTAGCTGATTTTTTAGGAAAGTAGCGAGACGAAGCCCCGCTACTTTCAGTATGTTGTGGGCTTAGAATTCAATCTATTACTTATCTAGTTACTTTTAACGTATGGTTAATAAATGTTTTCGTAACATGTGTGACATATTGATCCTTATTCAGTAGGAAACCAACCTCCCATTTCAATGGTGGGTCACTAATAGGAATGATACTTATTGAATCATTTTCCACACGATTTAATATTGGCTTCGGTAAAATAGTAATTCCGTGGTTTTGGGCAACTAATTCCAATACGAAATCCCACTGAGAGCTTTCAAAGTATATTTTCGGCCTGAACCCCGCCGAATGACACCGTTCCAGAATATGATGATGGAGCATAAAAGTCTTATCCAACATTAGAAATATTTCGTCTTTTAAATCCTCAAACCTAACACAGTCCTTAAAAGCTAATGCATGCTTTTTATTCACTACAAGGACATTCTCATCCTCCATAATTGAAATATAATCATACATATCCATATCAACTGGTGCAATTACCACTCCTACATCAATCGTCCCATTATGCAAATTATGTTCAACCATCTTTGCACCATTTTCCATAATAGTTAAAGTAATATCAGGATACACTTCTCGGAATGATGTAAGTACATTTACAAAAATACTAGAACCAATAACAGGAGGTAAACCTACAATTACATTTCCTTTATTTAATTTACTCGTATCATATAATGAGCCCTTCAATGCTTCAAACATATTTAATAACTCTTCTGATTTAAGTAAAAAGTTTTGACCGATTTCAGTTAATTTAATTTCTTTATCGGATCGATCCAGCAATTGTACATCTAACTCTCTCTCTAAATTTTTTATCGATTTACTTAAAGCTGGTTGTGATATATGAAGTTTTTTTGCTGCTAATGTAAAGTTCCTATCTTTTGCCACCTGCGCAAAATACTTTAGTTCTCTAAAATCCATACAAATTCTCCTACAATTTTTTCGTAGTATGTGACATTCATATACCATAATTATAAGTGTAATAGAACTCATGTACAAAACTTGTTTTGATAATTTCATCCATTCTTCACTCTGATATATTAATCTTTCAATGAATAGCATTTCAAAATAAACCTATCTCTATCAATAGCTAGCACGTTTAAATCACTGTACTTTGGATATCATGGTAAAGAACTTTCGCGCATACATAAAAAAATGTCGATTAAAATATGGCTACACTTCAATTGTTTTGTTTGACCTAAATTGACCAAAAAGTGTATCATATTGTTACAACGATTACGTTGAGAAATGTATTTAACATTCTCTATTTAAGGAGGAACAAAACGATGAATTTAATTCCTACAGTTATTGAACAAACGAGTCGTGGAGAACGTGCTTATGATATTTACTCTCGTCTTCTAAAAGACCGTGTAATCATGCTTGGTAGCGCAATCGATGATAACGTTGCTAACTCAATTGTATCTCAGCTACTCTTTTTAGAAGCTGAAAATCCAGAGAAAGATATTACAATCTACATAAACAGCCCAGGTGGTAGCATCACTGCTGGTATGGCAATCTATGATACGATGCAATATATCAAACCAAAAGTATCTACAGTTTGTATCGGTATGGCTGCTTCAATGGGAGCTTTCCTACTAGCAGCAGGTGAGAAAGGTAAACGTTACGCACTTCCAAACAGTGAAGTAATGATTCACCAACCATTAGGAGGAGCGCAAGGTCAAGCTACTGAAATCGAAATTGCTGCTCGTCGTATTCTACACCTACGTGATAAGTTAAACCAAATCTTATCTGATCGTACGGGCCAACCTCTTGAAGTCATTCAAAGAGATACAGAGCGCGATAACTTCATGGAAGCTCATAAAGCATTAGAGTATGGTCTAATTGACAAAGTTCTTACTCGTAATACTTTAGAGGAGAAGAAAGATAAATAATTAAGACAATGCGGAAGCATCCATTTAGCTTCCGCGTGACAATAACGATTAAAAACCCCGGAATAACTTGAAAGTTAATCCGGGGTTTTTATCAATTCTTAAAGGGCTTCTTTTTCTACAAACGCTTCTAAAAACTCAACCGCTTTCTCTTCATCTTTACCATCAGCACATAACGTAATGACCGTTCCAGAACCAATCGCAAGACTCATAAGTCCCATAATGCTTTTTGCATTTACCTTTTTACCGTCTTTCTCTAAAAACACATCGCATGAAAATTGACTTGCTTCTTGTACAAATATTGCAGCAGGTCTTGCTTGCAATCCTGTTTTCAAACGTACCTCGACCTGTTTCTCGATCATCTCTTCTCCCCCTTATTCTTTTGTCAGTAAACTGTTTCTCCTGCTCTTAACTTATTGGCAATATCATCTATTTTCCGCAAGCGATGATTGATCCCGGACTTACTGACTTTTCCTCCTGAAACCATTTCACCTAGCTCTTTCAAAGTCACATCTTGATAGGCAACACGAAGTTCAGCTATCTCTCGTAACTTGTCAGGTAAAACACTAAGCCCCACAGTTTCTTCGATATATTGAATGTTCTCTACTTGTCGTAAAGAAGCACCTATCGTCTTATTTAAATTTGCCGTTTCACAATTTACAAGTCTGTTAACCGAGTTCCTCATGTCTCGAACTATACGAACATCCTCAAATCGTAAAATGGCTCTATTGGCCCCTACAATTCGCAAGAACTCAGATATTTTCTCAGCTTCTTTTAAATACGTAATATAGCCTTTTTTTCTTTCGAGAGTTTTACTTTTCAACTCAAAACCGTTCATCAATTCACAAAGTGCATCATTGTGCTCCTTATATAAAGAGTAAATCTCAAGATGGTAAGATGACGTTTCTGGATTGTTGACTGATCCACCTGCTAGAAATGCCCCTCTTAAATATGAACGCTTACAACATTTCTTAGCTACTAATTCCTCAGAAATATTATAGATAATGGTAAAACCATCACCAAGTATCTTTAAGTCCATTAATATTTCTTGAGCGTTTTCTGAAAAACGTACAATATAAATATTATTCTTCTTCAACTTCATTTTCTTCCGAACTAACAGCTCTACACTTACATCATAATTCTTCTTGAGCAGTGTATAAATCCTTCTTGCTATTGCCGCATTTTCAGTTTGAATATCAATCACTAATTGACGATTAGAAAATGAGAGCGATCCATTCATTCTAATTAATGCTGATAGCTCAGCTTTAGAGCAACAATCCTTAGGCTCTAGCGTCGTTAGTTCTTTTTTTGTTTCAGAAGCAAATGACACACTCTCACCTCCCGACTTGTTCCATTTATTTACTTTTTTACAGGAAATGATACAGCATTAATAAGCTTCTGCTGTTATTTACGAACCAAAGAGTGTTTTGGTTTCATCCTGAAGCATTTTATATAATAAATTCGCAACTTTTTTTGTATCATGGCGAATATACTCATCTTCAAACGTCATTATGTGCTCTTGTACAACATCCAACCCTAGCTCCAGAAGTTTTGCTACATCAAAGTGAACAGGTTGAGCTAACTCTTCCTTATAGCGTAGTTTCATTTGTGGTGGCACTTCTTCAGCGTTAACAAGAATCGTGTCTAAGAAAGCACAACCTAAATGTTCATAAATCGCCCTTACGTGATCACTAGCTGAGTAATTTAGCGTCTCACCTGCTTGTGTCATTAAGTTACATACATACACTTTTTTCGCTTTAGCTGCACAAACTTCTCTACCTAATCTCGGTACCAAAAGGTTAGGTAAGATACTAGTGTAAAGACTTCCTGGCCCGACTACGATTAGATCAGCTTGCCTTATAGCCCCTATTGTTTCCGATAAAGGTTTAATATTAGATGGCGTAAGAAAAACCTTTTTGATCTTCTTACCTGAATACGGAATTTTAGACTCTCCTGAAATTTGAGATCCATCATCCATTTCCGCATGTAGAACGACACTTTGATTAGCAGCAGGCAATACTTTCCCTCTTACATTAAGGACTTTACTCATTTCACGAATCGCATGAACAAAATCACCTGTTATAGATGTCATTGCTGCCAGTATTAAATTTCCTAGCGAATGCCCAGACAGCTCATTCGATTGACCAAAACGATGCTGAAACATTTGTTCAACAAGTGGTTCAGTATCTGAAAGCGCTGCTAATACATTTCGCACGTCACCTGGTGGTGGAATATCTAAATCATCACGAAGTCTACCAGAACTACCCCCATCATCCGCAACTGTTACAATTGCAGTAATATCTACAGGATATTGCTTTAACCCACGTAATAAGACAGGTAAACCTGTACCCCCACCAATAATGACTATTTTGGGCTGTTGCAAATTACTAGTCATCAATCTTTTCCTTTCTATGCTTGATGTCTCGATGTGTAACAGTTGTATGATATTCTGATTTAAAATAGTTTCCTAAATACTCGGTAAGGGCAACTGAGCGATGCTGTCCACCCGTACAACCAATGGCTATAACTAACTGGGCTTTCCCTTCCCGTTTGTATTGAGGTAACATGAAGCTTAATAAATCAGTAATTTTCTCAATAAACTTCTGTGTTTCAGACCACTTCATTACATAGCCATAGACTTCTTCATCTAAACCCGTCTGAGGTCTCATATGTTCCACGTAATAAGGATTCGGTAAGAAACGAACATCGAATACTGTATCTGCATCAATTGGAATACCATGTTTAAAACCAAAAGACATCACATTTACAGTAAACTCTGGACGATTATTAGATGAAAACTGCTTTAAGATTTTTTCACGTAGCTCTCTAGGCTTTAATTCAGACGTATTGTAAATCGTTTGTGCACGCCCTTTTAACTCCTCTAACAATTTGCGCTCTAAACGAATGCCATCTAATGGCAAGCCTGCTGGAGCTAACGGATGCGTTCTTCGCGTTTCTTTATATCGACGAACAAGCGCTGCATTATTAGCATCTAGAAATAGAATTTGAGCTGTCATCCATGATGTCTCTGACATTTCATCCAAAACTTTAAATAAATGATCGAAGAACTCTCTACCTCTTAAATCCATTACAAGAGCTACTTTATTCATTTTACTTCCAGAATCCTTCATAAGTTCCAGAAACTTCGGAAGTAATGTTGGGGGTAGATTATCTACACAAAAATAGCCTAAGTCTTCAAAACTTTGCACAGCAACTGTTTTACCAGCCCCTGACATTCCCGTAATAATTACTAATTCAGTGTCTTTATTATGCTCATTACTCATTCTGTTCCCCCCAGTCCATTCCATACTCATTAGTATTTTTAAAAGGACATATTTTTAATTAGTACCGATTAATTCGGGTCTAGGCGGTAAGATAATAATTCAAAATCTGGTGTGTACGTAAACGTACCATAGATTAATCCGCTCCCATGGACCATGTAATCTAATATATGATAATCTCCTTCAGCCATTGGTAAGTCTTTTAAATCCATTGTATTTTGCCATGATAGCTGACCTTCTTCACTGTTCTCAATAAGTTGACCATCAAATTCACTCGCTACAAAAGTAAACATCATCCATTCAGACTGAACTTGATTGCCTTCCTTCATGATAAACGTAAAAATACCTTTTATTTTCGGATCTTTTATATAAATCCCAGTTTCTTCTCTAAATTCGCGAACACAAGCATCCTTAACAGATTCACCTGGTTCCATTTTACCACCTGGGGCAACAAACCAGCCACGGCGTGGTTTTTGTAACAATAATACTTGATCACCTTTTGTTAATACACAATTGGTCACACGTTGCATTTATTTCACCTCAAGACGTTTCCGTAACATAATGCCATATAATTAATTTATATATTTGTCAAGAAATCGTATTCAATACATTATACTATTTTTACTATATTTCTGAAAGAAGACTGTTTATTATTGTTTTATTATATGTGGCGAAAAAATGTGTGTTTATTATTCTTACGTCCAAAAAAAGAACACAGGCATAAAAACCTGTGCTCCAAATATTCTTTATTATTAAAGGGGGTATTTTGTAAATTTAATATACCCTATAAACATTTCATCCATGTTACAGTGGAATTAAATGACAATGACAATCACTTGCATTAAGATTAAGCGTTAGCTTTTTGAGCTTCAACTAACTCTTCAACGTAATGCTGTGCGTTTTGTGCCGCAATACTTCCATCGCCAGTTGCTGTTACGATTTGACGCAACGTTTTTTCACGAATGTCTCCCGCTGCGAAGATTCCTTCTACGCGAGTTTCCATTTGCTCATTTGTTTCAATATAGCCATTTTCATTAGTAATACCTAATGATTCAAACGGTTTTGTTAATGGGTCCATGCCGATGTAAACAAATACACCATCTGTTTTAAACTCTTGCTCTTCGCCATCTATTGTTGAAGCAAGTGTTACGCTACCCACTTTACCATCTTTTTCATTAATTTGCTTAACAGTATGATTCCAAATGAAATCAATTTTCTCATTAGCAAATGCACGATCTTGAAGAATTTTTTGTGCTCTTAATTCATCTCTTCTATGAACAATAGTAACTTTAGATGCGAAACGAGTTAAGTATACGCCTTCTTCAACTGCAGAGTCTCCTCCACCAATTACAACAAGCTCTTTATTTTTAAAGAACGCTCCATCACAAACCGCACAATAAGAAACGCCACGGCCACCAAGTTCTTTTTCGCCTGGAACACCGATTTTCTTGTACTGAGCTCCCGCTGCAATAATGATTGAACGGGCTTTGTACTCTTTAGAACCACAGTTAATTATTTTATACTCTTTATGATCGATTACTTCTTTAACATCGCCATATGCGTATTCTGCTCCAAATTTCTTCGCATGGTCAAACATTTTTGTAGATAATTCAGGTCCAAGAATATGATCAAATCCTGGATAATTTTCTACTTCTTCTGTGTTTGCCATTTGTCCACCAGGAATACCGCGCTCAAGCATTAATGTTGATAGATTCGCACGAGATGTATATACAGCCGCAGTCATTCCAGCAGGTCCAGCACCAATAATGACAATATCATAAATTTTTTCTTCAGACATGCCTGTCACTCCTTCAAATAAACTTATTTATACTTTCACTGGTTTAGAAAATCCCCTTACTCTAATCCTATATAACGAAGGAATTAACGTCCAAAAATCTGCTCAATATAACAAAGAGTTCACCTTTTTTACATACTTCCGTAATGTAGAAATGGAAACATCGTACTTTTCGGCAAGATCTTTCTGAAGCAGCGGTTCATTCGTCATCTTACTCCACACGTATTCTACAGCTCCTGCCCACGCTGAAGGATTTGAGAACGTCATATTCTCTTTTTTTGCTTCCTCATACGCAGAAAACCAAGTGATATACAATCCCGATTCGATTAGTGTTATGGGATGGTATTGTTTATATAATAATTCTGCCACTTCATCAATAAAATAAACAATGGGTTCTACTTTATCATCATTATTTATCAGTCGAACATAACTGCTCTCAATCGTTGAAAACAAATTGTTATTCTTAACAGCAGGATGTTGAGCTAATTGTTTTTTTTCAAAGCTATGCTTGTATAAAAATAACCCTAAAAGACGCTCTTCAATTAACTCACTTTCTAACTTCTTAATGATCATAGCCGTTTGATGTTCAAATGCTTCTAAATTAGAATGAATCAATCCCCATGGTTCTAATCCTTCTTTATCAGGATTTATATTGAGTACTTTTTTCCAAGCTTTTTTAGCACTTTGTTCATATCCAAGGTGATGAGAGCTGTACGATAACCAATAGTAGAAGGTATCATCGCCATCAAAACCTGATTTTTGAAGAAGTTTCAGCCACTTATAAGCTGATTCAAAATGATTAACTAAGGCAAACGTAGCGCCTAACTTATATTGCTGCTCTGGAAGAATCGGACGGATTTTCTCAAGCATTGCTACAACCACTTCTACTTGCTCTGCATTCTTCTCATAGTAATAGAAGACCGCCAAATTACATAACGCATGTAAATTACCCGGATTCTTCTCTAAAAGATCCTCAAGCGTTTCAAATGCTACTTGATGCTGCCCTAAATAATAATGCGCTAACGCTAAGTTATTGTATGCAAACCAAAAATCCGGATGATTTTGAATCGTATCTTTTAGAACCTCGATCGCTTTTTCAAAATCACCCGCTTCAAGGTATTCCCTAGCTTTTTCTTGTTCATAAATTAGCGTATCTTGCTCGAATAAACTTTCTTCTGTTTCATTACTTTCTAATGAAATAAGCTCAAGAAGATCTTCTGCATCATCTATAAACTCTCCGTACTTATCTTTGTTTATATATTCATTCGCATGCCAATATGCTTCTTTAAATAGTCCAAGATGAGCATAATTGTTAGCAAGAAAATAATGACATTCAATCATATATGGATCTAATTGGGATATAATATCTTTTAAAATATCATTAGAATCACTGTATTCACCTAAATCTGTGCAAACAATTGCTAATTGACAGGCAATCATCGGCTCAAAAGGTTCCAGTTCTAATGCTCTCCCAAGGTATTTTTTTGCTTTATATAAATCACGTCGATGGTAAGCTTGTAATCCTTTAGAGAAATAATATTCTCCTGTTGGATGAAACGACAATATCTTTGCTGATTGTATTGAATTAGAGTCTTTACTCATGTAATCCTCCATAAATTGTTGTTTAACCTAACTATTATACCATATTTTTACGTTCACTTAAATAAAGTAGCTTTTAGAACAAAAGCGAAAGTCG
>NZ_JBALMO010000019.1:54345-78240 GCF_036963345.1 Bacillus sp. JJ722 | reverse complement strand
ACAAAGAACTGAATAGTTATGTGAATAACAATGTTATGGAATGAGCTAACATTGTTATTCACATGTGGATAAGTTACAATTATCGTTGGAAACTGTAGTTACAAGGCATTGTGGACAATTAGTTTCGAGGATGGTTTTTTCTTTTTTTCAAAAAAAGACTGTGTTATTGTAGTAATTTAGGTGATTAATTTGGGCGATAATTAAAATAAATGCTGTTATAAATGAAAGTAGATAATAATCAAGAAGCTAGTAAAGAGGTTCTTAAATAAATAATTCTATGAAATAGAAGATATAGATAGAATGAGGTGACATGATGGAATTTGAAACCATTGCTGCAATATCAACACCAATGGGAGAGGGAGCGATTGCTATTGTCCGGTTGAGTGGTGATCAAGCACTTTCAATTGTTGATCGAGTATTTAGAAGTCCGAGTGAAAAGAAACTAAGTGAAGTACCTTCGCATACGATTCACTATGGTCATCTATATGATCCAAAAACAAATACTGTTGTAGAAGAAGTTATGGTATCCGTTATGAAGGGTCCTAAAACGTTCACTAGAGAAGATGTTGTTGAAATAAACTGTCATGGTGGACTTGTATCGGTTAAAAAAGTGTTAAATCTTGTTTTAGTTAATGGAGCGAAACTTGCAGATCCAGGTGAATTTACAAAGCGAGCTTTCTTAAATGGACGTATAGATTTATCACAAGCTGAAGCGGTGATGGATTTAATTCGTGCGAAAACAGATCGCGCCATGGGTGTGGCATTAAATCAAATGGAAGGGCGTTTATCAAAGCTTATTCATAAGCTACGCCAAGAAATATTAGAAACATTAGCACATGTAGAAGTGAATATTGATTATCCAGAGTACGATGATGTTGAAGAAATGACTCATAATATGCTGATTGAGAGAGCGACGTACGTTCAGAAACAATTGCAAAAGTTATTACAAACTGCAGAGCAGGGGAAAATCTTACGGGAGGGGTTATCAACAGCAATTGTAGGACGCCCTAACGTTGGAAAGTCATCTTTATTGAACAGTTTCGTTCAAGAAAATAAAGCGATTGTTACAGATATTCCAGGTACAACGCGTGATGTTATTGAAGAATATGTGAATGTACGTGGTGTACCACTTCGATTATTAGATACAGCAGGTATTCGTGAAACGGAAGATATCGTTGAACGTATTGGTGTTGAAAAATCACGAGCGGTATTAAAGGAAGCGGACTTAATTCTACTAGTATTGAATTATTCAGAAGCATTATCTGAAGAGGATGAGAAGTTGTTTGAAGTGACAAAAGGTATGGACGTTATTGTTATTGTTAATAAAACGGATTTACCTCAAGCTATTGATTTAGAACGTGTAAAAGAGCTTGCTGGTAATGCTCCAGTTATGACAACTTCATTATTAGAAGATCGAGGAGTAGATGAATTAGAAGAAGCTATTGCTGATCTTTTCTTTGAAGGTGATTTGGAAGCTGGAGATATAACATATGTATCAAATACAAGGCATATTGCATTAATTTCCCAGGCTATTTCAAGAATTGAAGAAGCGGTTTCTGCTATACAAAATGGTGTACCAATTGATTTGGTACAAATTGATTTAACAAGAGCGTGGGAGCTATTGGGCGAAATTACTGGTGATGCTGTTCATGAAAGTTTAATTGATCAGCTATTTTCACAATTCTGTTTAGGAAAATAGTCGTTAGAATAACAAAGGAGGAAGAGAAGTGTCTTACGAAGCAGGTAATTATGATGTAATTGTCATAGGAGCAGGACATGCTGGCTGTGAAGCTGGTTTAGCAGCGGCCCGAGCAGGTGCTAAAACGTTGATGTTAACAATTAATTTAGATATGGTTGCCTTTATGCCATGTAATCCATCGGTAGGGGGACCAGCTAAAGGGATCGTTGTACGTGAAATTGATGCACTTGGCGGCGAGATGGGTAAGAATATTGATAAAACCCATATTCAAATGCGAATGCTGAATACTGGTAAGGGACCTGCTGTTCGTGCATTACGAGCGCAAGCTGATAAGTTCTTATATCAACAAGAGATGAAGTTAACGATTGAAAAAGAAGATAATTTATCACTTGTTCAAGGTATGGTTGAGAGATTAATTATTGAAGATGGTAAATGTACGGGTGTTGTGACTCAAACGGGTGCGACATACAAAGCGAAAAGCATTGTTATTACAACTGGTACATTTTTACGAGGCGAAATTATTCTCGGCGAATTGAAATATTC
Source organism: Bacillus sp. JJ722 (assembly GCF_036963345.1). NCBI lineage: Bacteria > Bacillati > Bacillota > Bacilli > Caryophanales > Bacillaceae > Bacillus > Bacillus sp. JJ722. Next base: position 75,998 of record NZ_JBALMO010000019.1, on the reverse strand, counting down.
TAGTGGTCCAAATAATCAACAACCTTCTGTAAGATTATCTGAGCACTTAGAAGAACTTGGCTTTGATTTAGTTCGTTTTAAAACGGGGACGCCACCACGAGTGAATAGTGATTCGATTGATTATAGTAAGACAGAAATTCAACCTGGCGACGATGTGCCACGTGCTTTTTCATATGAAACAACAGCTTTTATCACTGACCAATTACCATGTTGGTTAACATATACAAGCTTACAAACACATCAAATTATTGATGAAAATTTACACAGATCACCAATGTATTCAGGTATGATTAAAGGAACTGGACCACGTTATTGTCCATCTATTGAAGATAAGGTTGTCCGTTTTAATGATAAACCACGCCACCAAATTTTCTTGGAGCCAGAAGGAAGAAATACACGTGAGGTGTATGTACAAGGTCTATCAACAAGTTTACCTGAAGATGTACAAAAACGTATGTTAGCTTCTATTCCAGGGTTGGAAAATGTTCAATTGATGCGTGCAGGTTATGCAATTGAGTATGATGCAATCGTACCAACACAATTATGGCCAACACTTGAAACGAAAAAAATCGAAAATCTGTATACTGCTGGTCAAATCAATGGTACTTCAGGATATGAGGAAGCGGCAGGTCAAGGATTAATGGCTGGTTTGAATGCTGCTCTTAAAGCATTAGGTAAAGAACAAGTGATACTAAATCGTTCAGATGCTTATATTGGAGTATTAATTGATGACCTTGTAACAAAGGGAACAAATGAACCTTATCGTCTCTTAACTTCTAGAGCTGAATACCGCTTGTTATTACGTCATGATAATGCTGACTTACGCTTAACAGATATTGGTGCAAAAGTAGGGCTTATTAAAGAAGAGCGCTATGCAGCATTTAATGAGAAAAAACGCATGATCGAGGAAGAGAAAGAACGATTAAAAACAGTTCGAATTAAGCCTACTTCAGAAGTACAAGAATTAATCGCTAGCGCTGGTGGAAGTGAATTGAAAGATGGTATTAAAGCTGCTGATTTACTGAGACGTCCAGAAATGAATTATGCCCATATCGAACAAATTATTCCGAGTGAACAGTCATTATCGGAAGATATTAAAGAACAAGTAGAGATTCAAGTAAAGTATGAAGGCTATATTGAGAAGTCATTGCAACAAGTAGAGAGATTGAAGAAAATGGAAGATAAGAAAATTCCTGATAACATTGATTATGATGCTATTAATAGCTTAGCAACTGAAGCTCGTCAGAAGTTAAAGCAAGTACGCCCCTTAACTGTAGCTCAGGCTTCTCGTATATCAGGTGTAAATCCAGCTGACGTTTCAATCTTACTTGTATATCTAGAACAAGGTAAAATAGCTCGTATTTCAAATTAATAATATCGAGGTCGGAAACGAATGAATGAACAACAATTTAAAACGATGCTAGAAGAGAAAGGCATACAACTTTCTCCTTGGCAAATGGAGCAATTTGAGATCTACTTTAAGACATTAGTTGAGTGGAATGAAAAAATGAATTTAACAGCTATTACAGAACAAGAAGAAGTGTATTTAAAGCATTTCTACGATTCCATATCAGCTGCTTTTTACTTTGATTTTAGCAGCGTAGAAAGTATTTGTGATGTTGGTGCTGGAGCAGGGTTTCCAAGTATTCCACTGAAAATCTGCTTCCCACACTTGTCTGTATCGATCGTGGATTCATTAAATAAAAGAATTTCGTTTTTGCATCATTTAGCGGATGCATTAAAATTAGATTCAGTTCATTTTTATCATAGTCGCGCAGAAGATTTTGGACAAAATCCGATGCACCGAGAGAAATATGATCTAGTGACAGCGCGTGCAGTTGCAAGAATGTCTGTACTTTCAGAGTTATGTTTACCTCTTGTTAAAGTAAATGGACATTTCGTAGCGATGAAAGCGGCAAGTGCTCAAGAAGAATTGAATATTGGCAATAAAGCTATTACTACTTTAGGTGGTAAACTTGAAAAGGTAGAAAGCATGAATCTACCTTTTGAGAATAGTGAACGTAACATCATTACAGTAAAAAAAGTAAAACCAACAGGTAAAAAATATCCACGTAAAGCAGGAACACCAAATAAATCTCCAATTGAATAAGTAGTAACTTATTTAAAACATTGATAGATAGCAGTTTCTTTGAACCTAAAGGAAACTACTATCTGTTCAATGTGAGGAAGTGTTTCACGTGAAACTGTAGTGAACTAAAGATAAATATCAAAAAGGACCGGTGTCGGTTTTTCTTATTTTGTTTGATTTTGTCGTAAGAAAATTAAAGGAACTTGTAGTTTTTATAGAGAATATGTACTAAGGGAGTTTCTAAAAGGTGGTGTTAGGGATATGAAGCATCCTTTTTCGCGTTTTTTCAGTTTAGGTGACAAGCAAGAAAAAATATTGGAAGAGAAGGCAGTAGATGAAAAGCCAAGCAACAATGATGAAATAAAAAAGATCCCCATTTCAGAAATCGTTCCTAATAGATTTCAACCACGAACGATTTTTAATGATGCAAAAATAACCGAATTGGCTCAAACTATACATACTCACGGAATTATACAGCCAATTGTAGTAAGAGAATATGAACAAGGCAAATTTGAACTTATTGCTGGTGAGCGTCGTTTTAGAGCGATGCAAAAACTAGGATGGGATACAGCTCCAGTAATTATTAAGAACTTTAATGATACTGAAACAGCTTCGGTAGCACTTATTGAAAATTTACAACGAGAAGAATTATCTCCTATTGAAGAAGCTGTTGCCTATAGCAAGTTACTGGAACTTCATCAACTTACACAAGAAGCTTTAGCGCAAAGATTAGGAATTGGTCAATCAACAGTTGCTAATAAGTTACGATTATTAAAACTTCCAGACGAAGTGCATCAAGCACTATTAAATAAAACTATTACCGAACGTCATGCACGTTCATTAATTCCGTTAAAAGATGTGACAAAGCAACTAGCTTTGCTACAAGAAATAATTGATAATCAATTAAATGTAAAACAAACTGAAGATCGAGTAGCTAAACTTCTATCTACTTCAACTGAAAAGAAGAAGCCGAAGCGAAAGGCCTTTAGTAAGGATATGAGAATTGCGGTAAATACGATACGCCAGTCATTAACAATGGTGAAAGATAACGGAATCAATCTCAATGCTGAAGAAGAAGAGCATGAAGAATACTATCAATTCACAATTAAAATTCCAAAGAAAAAGTAAATGTATCAAGATATAAGGAGCTCAGAATAGGTTATTTGTAACCAAGCTCCTTTTCTTTTATTCTAAAATGCAGTATCTGCTTTCCTAAGTATTAGCAAAAGTTATTCTTTATTTTTCTGATTATTTAGTTAGTTAATGAAGAAAGTTACGGATTAGAAAATCTACTCGCGATGTTTTATGATAAAATAAATTACATGTAAACTTGTTTTTCGTAACATAATAGATTGCTTTTCAACATTTATATAATTAATTTGTATTGATGAAGGAATAAGGGTAGGTGACATCGTGGGAAAAATTATAGCTATTGCCAATCAAAAAGGTGGCGTTGGAAAAACAACGACATCTGTAAATCTTGCTGCATGCATGGCTTATATTGGCAAACGAGTTTTATTAGTAGACATTGATCCACAAGGTAATGCAACAAGTGGAATTGGTATCGAAAAAGCTGAAGTTGAACGATGTATTTATGATGTGCTTGTTGATGATTTAGAAGTATCAGAGGTAATTAAGTCTGCTAAAGTCGAAAACTTACACGTAATACCGGCTACTATTCAATTAGCAGGTGCGGAGATTGAGCTTGTTCCTACTATTTCAAGAGAGGTTCGCTTGAAACGTGCTCTAGAAAAAGTAAAAAAGGATTATGATTTCATTATAATTGATTGTCCTCCTTCTTTAGGACTGCTTACAATAAATGCATTAACGGCTGCAGATGCGGTCATTATTCCGGTTCAGTGTGAGTATTACGCATTAGAAGGATTAAGTCAGTTACTAAATACGGTTCGTCTAGTACAAAAACACTTAAATGAGGAATTAAAAATTGAAGGTGTATTGCTTACAATGCTAGATGCTAGGACTAATCTTGGTATTCAGGTTATTGAAGAAGTTAAGAAGTACTTTCAAGATAGAGTCTATCAGACAATCATACCTAGAAATGTCCGTCTTAGTGAAGCTCCAAGTCACGGTGAACCTATTATTATTTATGATGCTAAGTCACGAGGAGCAGAAGTATATGTAGATTTGGCAAAGGAAGTGGTTTCAAATGGCTAAAGGATTAGGGAAGGGGATTAATGCCTTATTTACCGGCCTTGAAGCAACTAAAGAGGATCTAGTTCTAGAAGTTGAGTTAAAAGAATTAAGACCTAACCCATATCAACCGAGAAAAATATTCTCAGAGCAAGGAATCGATGAATTAAAAGCTTCGATTATTCAACATGGTATTCTTCAACCAATCATTGTGAAGAAAAGTATTAAGGGCTATGAGATCGTTGTTGGTGAGCGTCGTTTTCGAGCTGCTAAAGCAGCTGGTTTAACGAAAGTTCCAGTAGTTGTTAAGGATTATAATAATCAACAAATGATGGAGCTTGCTGTTTTAGAGAATTTACAGCGAGAAGATTTAACTCCAATTGAAGAAGCAACTGCTTATCAAACATTGCTTGATAAATTAGACATTACCCAAGAAGATTTAGCTAAAAGATTGGGTAAAAGTAGACCGCATATTACGAATCATCTTCGTTTACTTTCACTTCCGAAAGATATTCAACAATTAATATCACAAGGAACTATTTCAATGGGACATGGAAGAGCTTTGTTAGGCTTAAAAAACAAGGAGCTTCTTTCTATAATCGTTCAAAAAATAATAAAAGAAGAATTAAATGTGCGTCAATTAGAACATTGGATTCAACAGTTAAATGAAGATGTTTCACATGAAACGAAGAAGAAAACAGTAAAAAAAGATATATTCATACAAGAACAAGAAAGCTTACTAAGAGAGCGTTTCGGAACGACAGTTACAATTACGCAACGAAAGAAGAAGGGGAAAATAGAAATTGAATTTTTCTCTCCAGATGATTTAAATCGTATTTTAACTCTTTTTGATAAGTAAAAATATATCCGATAAACCATCCTTTTTGGATGGTTTATTTGTAAATTATATTGATAAAGGCGGAGAAGGTGTTGCAACAATGGCATTACTAGGGACATTGGTTAATGGTCTTCTAATTATTATAGGTACGCTAATCGGCAGGAATTTTCGGAATATTCCGGATAAAACGAAAGAAACCGTCATGTATGCAATCGGGTTAGCTATTTTAATAATAGGCTTACAAATGGGATTGAAAAGTCAGCAATTTTTAATAGTTATTTTAAGCTTAGTTATAGGAGCTGTGCTAGGAGAACTTATTGATCTAGATGAAAAGTTGAATAAGGTTGGTAAATGGTTAGAGGTTAAACTAAAAGCTAAAGAAGGAAATTATGTTGCGCAAGGGTTTGTAACAGCTACTCTTATCTTTGTAATTGGAGCTATGGCTGTGTTAGGAGCGTTGGATAGCGGTATAAGAGGTGATCACAATATCCTTTATACAAAGGGTATTATTGATGGATTTACATCGATTGTCTTGGCCAGTACACTTGGAATTGGTGTTATTTTTTCTGCTGTACCTGTTGTTCTGTATCAAGGTACGATTGCTTTATTCGCAACGCAAATTACAAAGGTGGTTCCCAAAGAGCTTCTAGATTTTTTTATTATAGAAATGACGGCTACTGGGGGAATTATGATTATAGCTATTGGTTTGAATATCATGGGCGTTACCAAAATAAGAGTGGCAAATCTCTTACCAGCAATTTTGGTTGTAGCAGTTTTATCTGCTGCTTTTTATTATAGTAATATACAATTATAAAAGGAGCTCTTATAATAAAGCTCCTTTTTAAGACAATACATACATTTTTCGTTATGTGTGACTTTACTATCTTGGTCATAAAACAAAGAAGTCAATTTAAAGGCCGATGAAGCTGGGCAAAACAAATCGTCTGGAGTCTCTTCGTTTAACTTTTATCTCCGTCAGAAGGCTTCAGCTCATACGGAGCAATACGGACGCTTACGCTTTTCTTAATTTGTAGCTTCTTTTGAATCAAAGGTCCAACTTGTATCATTATAGGTTGCTTTGGTTGTTAATGATTCTCCAGCAACATAAATGCTGTCAGCAATGGTTCTTGCCATTTTAACAACTAGATTTAATCTCGTGTTTTGTAAAACGAAAAATTCCATAAATCCACTTACATTCACAATACCTGTAACATGAATATTACCTACTTCAGGTAGATTTTTATTTACACCTGCTCCAGGCTTTAATGGGCCATCACCTATTTGAACAGTACCTACGTTTTTCATTCTTCCTAAACATGCATCTACAGCAATGATAAATGGGTCATGATGTTTATCTTTGATTTCTTGAACTTTTTCCTGTAAATTAACAGCGTGGATAGGATTCTCTAACGTACCATATACAAGGAAAGGGGAGGTTGGTTTTTCAGACAAAAATGTCCCCACTAAAGGACCTAAAGAATCTCCAGTTGATCGATCTGTACCAATACAAGCTACCACTATAGATTTTGGGTGGTTTCCTGGAATCGATGATAAGAGATTTAATGAAATTTTTTCTACTGCATCATGTTCTTCAAATAGTGTGTGTTTTTTATTATTATTTAAGTCAAGAAAGCTACGTTTAACATTCATTACACTCCCACTCCTTTGATGTAGTAGTAACAGTATACGGAAATAAAAGGAAATGTATACATGCAGTAGTGGAAATAGGTAAGTTTATCATAAGGGGAAAAAATACCTTTATCATATAAGAGACTATTGTGTTAATTTATTTACCCAAAGTGGTTTTAAAAAAACGCTGAATCTCAACAAAACAAAAAGGGTGTGACAAAAGTTTGGATTATTCAAGTAAAGTCGTTGAACGCTTTATCACAAAGTGGACAAGTGAAGATTTATGGCTCGATTTAATGGATAAATGTATTAAAATCGCGCTAATTATTATCATTGCAGGGATCGTAGTGAAAATAGGTAAGAAGGTTATTACGAATGTTTTCCTTTTACGTGCGAAAAGCCCGCTACGTGTTTCGGAACGTAGAGAAGCAACTATGTTAAAACTGTTAAAAAATGTTGTTTCTTATTTTGTTTATTTTATAGCTTTAATGACGATTTTAGGAACCGTTGGAATTGAAGTTAAAGGTCTATTAGCTGGGGCTGGTATTCTCGGACTTGCAGTCGGTTTTGGGGCACAAAGTTTAGTAAAAGATATTATTACTGGTTTCTTCATTATCTTCGAAGATCAATTCGCTGTAGGTGATTATGTTCGAATTGGTCAATTTGAAGGTACGGTTGAAGAAATCGGGCTTCGTACTTCGAAGATTAAAGGAATGAATGGTGAGATTAATGTCATTCCAAATGGTAGTATTCTAGAGGTAACCAACTACTCTGTTCATAATAGCATTGCTATTGTTGATATCGGTATTGCCTATGAAGGAGATATTCAGAAAGCAGAGAGAGTAATCAGTCATATGCTTGAAGGTATGACTGATCGCTATGAAGATTTAGTAAGAGCGCCTGAATTACTTGGGGTGCAAAGTTTAGGTCCTTCTGAAGTAGTGCTTCGTATTACAGCAGAAACCATTCCAATGCGCCACTTCTATATAGCGAGGGAGCTGCGCAAAGAATTAAAAACTACTTTAGATGCAAATGGTATTGAAATTCCATTCCCACGTATGGTTATGTATAATAGACAAGATAATGAAGGGAAACAAACTGCGAAGCACATGTAGGAGGTCTGGAGATGGAAGAGAAACAATTCGGTTTGAATGATATTGTTGAAATGAAAAAGCCTCATCCTTGTGGTGCGAATAAGTGGAAAGTCATCCGATTAGGTATGGACATCCGAGTAAAATGCGAAGGTTGCGGCCATAGCGTTTTAATTCCACGCAAGGATTTTGTTCGTAAAATGAAAAAAATCATTGAGAAGCATGAAGAATAATCATGCTTCTTTTTTTGTACCGAGAAAACCGGGCGCTTCCGCTTTTCTATTCTTTACTTGTCTTTTTTAGGTGTAATCTCTATAATTGGTAGAGGTTTAAGTATAGAAATTAACTATGTTATTTTAAAGTCCATATAGCAGTATATGAGGGTCTTTCCGCTGTTATTTTCATAAAAGCAGAAGCCCATTTATTTTATAGAGGAGTGAATGTTTAATGGCTTTAACAGCTGGAATTGTTGGTTTGCCGAACGTTGGAAAATCAACATTATTTAATGCAATTACACAAGCAGGTGCAGAATCTGCTAACTACCCATTCTGTACGATTGATCCTAACGTAGGTATCGTAGAAGTTCCAGATCATCGTTTACAAAAACTAACTGAACTTGTTCAACCGAAAAAAACAGTTCCAACAACTTTCGAGTTTACTGATATCGCTGGTATCGTTAAAGGTGCAAGTAAAGGTGAAGGTTTAGGAAATAAATTCTTATCACATATTCGTCAAGTAGATGCTATTTGCCAAGTAGTTCGTTGCTTTGATGATGAAAATATTACACACGTTGCTGGTAAAGTGGATCCAATTGAAGATATTGAAGTTATTAACTTAGAGTTAATTCTTGCTGACTTAGAATCAGTTGATAAACGTATTGCACGTGTAGCAAAAATGGCAAAGCAAAAAGATAAAGAAGCAATGTATGAGCATGATATTTTAGTTCGTTTAAAAGAAGCATTTGAAAATGAACAACCAGCTCGTACAGTTGAATTTACTGAAGAAGAAATGCGCGTCGTTAAAATGATGCACCTTCTTACAATCAAGCCAGTTCTTTACGTAGCAAATGTTGGTGAAGATGATGTAGCAGATGCAACAGAAAATGAATATGTACAAAAGGTACGTGCATTTGCTGAAAAGGATAATGCAGAAGTAATCGTTGTATGTGCGAAAATCGAATCTGAAATTGCTGAGCTTGATGGTGAAGAAAAGGCAATGTTCTTATCTGAATTAGGTATTGAAGAATCTGGATTAGATCAATTAATTCGTGCAGCATACCACTTATTAGGATTAGCAACATACTTCACAGCTGGTGTTCAAGAAGTACGTGCTTGGACATTTGTTCAAGGGATGAAAGCACCACAATGCGCTGGTGTTATTCATTCTGACTTCGAGAGAGGCTTTATTCGTGCAGAAACAGTTTCTTATGATGATTTACTTGCAGGTGGCAATATGGCTGCAGCACGTGAAGCAGGTAAAGTTCGTCTAGAAGGAAAAGATTATATTGTACAAGATGGGGATGTTATTCACTTCCGTTTTAATGTATAATAGTTATAACGTCCAGAGTCAATATACACTATTGATTTTGGGCGTTTTGTTTTGAAAATAAGAATGCTATAGGTGCTTTGCAATTAGGAGACACTTATGCTATACTTAGAACTCGTGAGTAATTATTAAATTGCTCCTTGCCCAATTATGGGCCGTTAGTCCAAAAGGAGGTGACAGTGATGAGAAAATACGAAATTATGTACATCATCCGTCCAAATATCGAAGATGAAGCTAAAAAAGCTTTAGTTGAGCGTTTCAACACAGTTCTTACTGATAATGGTGCGGAAATTACAGAAACTAAAGATTGGGGTAAACGTCGTCTTGCATACGAAATCAACGATTTCCGTGATGGCTTCTACACAATCCTAAAAGTTCAAGCTGATGCTGCTGCTGTTCAAGAATTTGACCGTCTTGCAAAAATCAGTGAAGACATGATCCGTCATATGGTAATTAAAGAAGAAGTATAATATAAATTTTTATAAATCTTTTCTTGTAATGTTTCTCATGGAACGTGTGAGAAGAGAAGGAGTTGATTCTGATGATGAACCGCGTCGTTCTAGTAGGACGCTTAACAAAAGATCCAGATTTGCGTTACACACCAAGTGGAGTTCCTGTTGCAACTTTTACTCTTGCTGTGAACCGTTCGTTCTCAAACCAGCAAGGTGAGCGTGAAGCAGACTTTATCAATTGTGTAGTATGGCGTAAGCCGGCAGAAAACGTTGCGAACTTCTTGAAAAAAGGAAGTTTAGCAGGTGTGGATGGCCGATTACAAACACGTAGCTATGAAGGACAAGATGGTAAGCGCGTTTATGTTACAGAAGTTGTTGCTGAAAGTGTTCAGTTCTTAGAACCTAGAGGTGCAGGTAACAAAAACGAGGGTGGTTCTTACGGTGCAGCCCCTAGAGACGATTATGGCTCTTACGGACAAAACCGAAACCAGAATCAAAACCAAAACCAAAATCAAAATCAAAATCAACAACAAGGTGGCAACTACACTCGTGTAGATGATGATCCATTTGCAAATGGCGGTCAAACGATCGACATTTCTGATGATGATCTGCCATTCTAATATAAACAACCGTATTGTTTATATACAAACACAAAAGGAGGGAAAAACCAATGGCAATGGGTGGACGCAGAGGTGGCCGTGCAAAACGTCGTAAAGTTTGTTTCTTTACTTCAAACGGTATCACTCACATCGATTATAAAGATGTAGATTTATTGAAAAAATTCGTTTCTGAGCGTGGTAAAATCTTACCGCGTCGTGTAACAGGAACTAGCGCTAAATACCAACGTAAATTAACAGTTGCTATCAAACGCGCACGTACTATGGCTTTACTTCCATACGTATCTGGTGAGTAATTAGATAGTATTAAAAGCACAGTAGAATTCAACTCTATTGTGCTTTTTTGTGTACATTTTTAAATGACTAACGATTCTAGCTTTTTTAAAAAAAGTCCAGAAACTCCAATATACCAGCTTCTATATCAATATTTTCTCAACTAGGGCCTCTTTAACATATGATTGCCATTACTTTTAATCTTCTAATCAAATAGTGAGGTTGTAAGTGCTTTAATGAATGAAAAGACTACATTAGATATTTTCATTCATTAACTCATCATCCATCAAATTAATCCTTTAAAATAAAAATAGCGCCAACTTCTCTTTAATAGAAATCGGCACTTCGTTTATTCGCTATACGTTTAGCGTGACGCTTTTGGCGGTTGGCACACATCACATTTACGTTGGTTATTATTTTTAAATTTCGTAAATGTTTTCTCAAAGTTGCTACCACACGCACATTTGAATAGTAACTTTTGAGAAAAACCGTGATATTCCGTCGTTAGCAACTTACTATCTGAATTGTTCTCAACAAATTCTTTAATTTTACTAATCGTCCATCGCTTATTCATTCTCTAACACCTCCATATTTTCTCGCGAGGCGGAGGCTTTTCTTGGCATCCGTTCAATTATGAGTAAAAGTCGTAATTATCCTAAGTTCCTCATTATAACATGAGCTGGCACACAATTAAACAGATGGAAGGTATCTTAATACACTATACTGCCCTTTTGGTACAATAAAAACTGACATAAATCAGTTTCGTTGTAGGCTAATGCATCTGTTTGTTAAATATGATTTTACTTTTATGATCTAAAATGTTCATTAAAAATCAATTTCTATTTTGTTTGAAATATATTCCAATTGTTTGTAAAGAGCTGTCATCTCCAAGTTCTTAGTGAATCACTAAGGAATATTTACTATACTAGAAGTAAAGAAAAAACAGAAAAGGTAGAATATATGAACAAAATAATGCTTATTGAAGACGATATAAAGTTACAAAAATATATTGGCGAATATTTATCTGCTTATGATTATGAAGTAATTACGGTAAAGGATTTTAATAGAGTAATGGAGCAGGTTGAAATAGAGCATCCGAATTTAATTCTCTTAGATATTAATTTGCCTAAGTTGGATGGGTTTTATTATTTGAGCGTTTTAAGAAAGAAAATGAATATCCCTATTATCATTTTATCGGCTCGTAGTGATGAAGGTGAGCAAATAAGAGGTATGGAACTAGGCGCTGATGATTACATAACGAAGCCATTTAGTGTAGGGATCTTATTGGCTAAAATAAATGCCGTATTAAGAAGAGCAACCTACTTGACCGATCGTCCTATTTTAACAGTAAATAATATTTCACTTCATAATGAAAGTATGAAATTGGAAGTAGATGGTCAAATGGTCGAACTTAGCAAAAACGAGTTTCGTTTGATGAGAATCTTCCTAACGCAAGTTGGAAGTGTAGTAAAGCGAGAGGAATTATTAGAAGCACTTTGGGATGAGTATGTATTTGTTGATGACAACACATTAACAGTTAATATTACTAGGCTTAAGAAGAAACTCGCAGATTTAGGGCTTAAAAATGTCATTACAACGAAGCGAGGAGTAGGATATGTCTTTGAAACAAGTAGCAGTTAACTTTTTGAAAGTAAAATTAGGCTTTATTATTACATATTGCATTAATACAACCATTTTAGTGGCACTCATTTACTTAACTAGCGGATTTACAGAATTTATATATCCAATTACGGTTAGCTTATTTATTTTACTAGTATATCTTCTCTTTGCTGGAATGAATTTTTTGAGTTTTACAAAAAAACTAGAGGATGCTAAATCTAGTCCAAATTTAAGCATAGACTCATTAAAAGTTGAAGATCGGGTGATTTTCACAGCAACAAATGACATTCATAATGAATATCATACTAAATTATTTAAGCTAAATAGCATATTTAAAGAACGCAATGCTTTATTTTCTCAGTGGATTCATAATATGAAAGTATCTATTGCCATTATTGACCTTGCATATGAAAAGGGTACTAGTCAACATCCACAGGAGGATTATTTAGAGGATATTAAAGAAGAAAATGAGAAGTTGAAAATTAATCTAGAGGAAAGTTTAAATGTATTGCGTCTAGATGAATTTTCACGTGATTATATTCCGGAGAAGCTTTCTTTACAGCGTTTAGTTTTAGATGTCATCAATATGCAAAAGAGAGATTTTATTTATCAAGGTGTATTTCCGAAAGTGAAGGTAGATGAAAGTATTGAAGTATTAACAGATTCAAAGTGGTGTAAGTATATACTTAAACAAATTATTTCTAATGCTGTTAAATATAGTCCATATCAAGAGAGTAAAATAGTTATGATTTCAGCTACTAAAAATGAAGATAGTGTAGAATTAGAAATCCAAGATGAAGGGATAGGCATAGCGGCAACAGATTTACCGAGAGTATTTGATCCTTTCTTTACGGGCGAGAACGGTAGAACACATGAATCTGCAACAGGTATCGGACTTTATATGGTAAAAACTATTTCTAAAAGTCTAGGCCACCAAATATCCATTACATCAATAGAAGGTAAAGGTACGAAAGTAAAGCTTTCTTTCCTTTCAAAAGTGTAAGGTTGTGTAAGGGAAATGCATTAGAAACGATGCATTTCCCTTTTATACTTTACTTATAGAAACCGGTTAGCTCTTACATAGAGGGGGAAATGAGAAATGGATATTATTACAGTCGATCAATTAATGAAAGTATATAACGGCTTTAAAGGTACGAAAGAAGTAACAGCTATTAATCAGCTCCAACTATCTGTTCAAAAGGGAGACTTTGTCGGTATTATGGGACCGAGCGGAAGCGGCAAAACAACGCTGCTTAATATATTATCGGGTGTTGATAAAGCAACATCAGGTGAGGTTGTTATTAGTGGTAAAAATATCGCACAAATGAAAAAAGATCAACTAGCGTTATTTCGTAGAGAAAATATAGGCTATATCTTTCAAGACTTTAATCTACTTGATAGCTTAACATTGCAAGAGAATATAGCGTTGCCACTTATTTTAGATAAGGTAGATCCGAATAAAATCAACATGAAGGTTCAACAATTAATGACTTTCTTAGGAATAGAGGAACTAAAGGATAAATACCCTTATCATATTTCAGGAGGTCAAAAGCAAAGGGTTGCGGCAGCGCGTGCGATTGTAAATGACCCAGCGGTTATATTTGCAGATGAGCCTACTGGTAACTTAGATTCGAAGTCGGCAAACAACTTAATGAGTACCATTACAAAATTGAATGTAGATATGAACAGTACCATATTAATGGTAACTCATGATGCTTTTGCCGCTTCATTTTGTAAACGAATTATTTTTATTAAAGATGGAAAAGTAGAATTGGAAATTCATTCTTCGGGTGATCGCAAGCAGTTTTTTGAGAAAATATTAGAAGCGCAAAGTATAATAGGAGGCGTTCAATCATGACGTTTTCTTCTATTATTCGTAAAAACTTTATTCATAATATTAGGAAGTTTATGAGTGTATATTTTGTTAATACGTTAATAGTGGTGATGTTATTCATCTTCGGGAGTTTAATGTTCAATTCCGATGTTCTTGAACAAGCAGGTAAGACGAAATTGTATGAAGCCATAACAATGTCGCTTGTAGGTATTATCATATTTTCCATCGTTTTCATTACCTATAGTAATATTTCATTCTTAAAATATCGTGGGAAAGAATTTGGAATGTACATCACTTTAGGAATGACAACGAAAGATTTAATAAAGCTATTATTTGTAGAGAACCTAGGTATTTTACTACTTTCTATCGGTTCAGGGCTGGTTTCAGGCGCTGTTTTTGGAAAACTGTTCTATCTAGGGATGAATGAGATGTTACCATCTAATCCTATTGATTTTGAATTTCATGTAAATAGTGTTCTACTTAGTGTATGCGTATTTCTAATTATCTTCTTATGTAATTTCTTATTTAGTGTATTTTATATTAGAAAATCATCGATTGTTGATATATTACGTTCAGCAAGTAAAAGAGAAATAGGAAAAAACAGCATTACAATTGGGTTATTAGCCTTTATCATATTTGTTATGTCCGCAGCTTTGCTGCCAAAGGCATTATTGAATGAAATATATAAAGAACAGTTATATATGGCGACAGTGTTCTTTGTATTAACACTTATCTGCCCATATGTATTGATCGGTACATTGATTGCTATATATAAAGTTGTAATGAAGCGCTTTAATAAATTATATAACAATCAGTTGTTATTGTTATCTAATTTATCACATCGTTTCTTAGCTTATAAGAATTCGCTTTATATGGTTTCTATACTGCTTACTGGAGCTATATATTTCGTAGGAATATCATATTCTATTTATGCTTCGACTGAAATGCAAAATGATAAACTTAACCCATATGATGTTATGTTTATAGAGAACGAACAAGTGAACAAAGTGAATAGCGCTGAGGTTGAGAAGGCATTACAAAACAATGGTAGCTCGATTACGCAGTATGATCAGTTAGAATATGTGGACGTAGCTGAATTCAGAGAATTAAAGAATGATTATTCTTTCTGGGGTGATGCAACAAGTATTATAAGCGAAGCGAACTTCAGCAAGCATATGAAAAGACAATATGATGTAAAACCAAATGAAGCGCTTTGGGTAAAAGTCTATGAAGAAAACAGGGAAGAACAACATCCACGGACTATTTTAACAGTGGCCAAAGAGGAACACCTGAATCGTGTGATAGGTCAATTAGAATCAAGTGATGCTAGCAAAGAGCAACAGTTTCAGGATATTGAACAAGCTTTAAAAGGAAGCACATTTGTAGTTTTTGAACAAAAGAATATCGGTGAAACGACTAAACCGTTTGTGAATTATCAACTTAAAGTACCTTATTCAACTGGCGATGCACTTGTCGTGGATGATAGCATTTATGAAACATTCAAAAATGCAGTAGGTCCTAATAAAGTGGATACATTACACTTAATAAAAGGAGATATTAATGAGAAGGATTTCCTTTCATTGGTTGCAATGTTACGTGATAATAATGGTTTAGATGATTCCGACTGGGAAGAAACTATATCTATGGAAACAGGTAATTCTATAGAAGGATACAGACCGATTTTTAAAGATGAAGAATTAGCATTACAATTAGAATCAAGTGGGATTATCTTCTTTATCATGATTTTCATGGGTATACTGTTCACGGTTGCTTCTGGTGTTGTTCTGTATTATAAAGTGTTAACTGATATTGAAGAAGAGAAAGAACGAATTATCTCCTTGAAACGAATTGGAATCACATTTAAAGAATTGCAACGTATGGTTTCGAAAGAATTAGCGGTAACATTTTTCATGCCAACTTTTATTGGTATGGGACTAGGGCTATATTACATTTATGTTAGTTTCTCCAATGACACAATGAAATGGACAATGCTTATGAAATCTAGCCTTGTATGTATTGCTTTTCTAGTGATTCAAGTGATTCTATATTTTGTTTGTAGAAGAAAATATTTCTCGGAATTAGATAAATAGATCCTAAAAATCGTTCGTCATGTGATTATTACACATAGTGAACGATTTTTTTGTGAGCTTAAAATGTTTCATGTGAAACATTTGCGTTATTTATCTCGTTCTAACTAGTGCTAAGAAGCCACATCAAAACGAAAGTAAAAGCGAAGACGTTAAAGTGGGAGAATAAGGGCCAATAAGAACCCCATCGATTAAGTTTTCACATTATCGACGTGTGGTGGAGATGGAAATGCGGTAAGTTTTTAGGAGAAAGGGTATAATAGTTACAATAAGGATATATATAAGTCTTACCTTACATTAGAAAGCATGTTGTTTATAAATATAAAAAAGAATTAGTAAGATGGTAAGAGAGGAAAGGGGTTATTTTGATTTGAATAAAGGTAGAGAATTAGCAGAAGGCGGTGTATTACTAGCTATTTATGCAGTTATGCTCTTTATAGTGATATACATACCTTTTGCTGGAATGATTATGATGTTTCTACTGCCTGTTCCTTTTATTTTGTATGGTATTAAATACGATCTTCAAAAGTCGTTTTTATTCTTAGGTGCAGCAGTATTATTAACGATAATAATTAGTTCATTTTTGACAATACCATTAACCATAATGTATGGATTAGTAGGTATTATTATGGGCTATCATATTCGTGCGAATAAAAGTAAGTTACAAATGTTTGTTGTGTCCGTTTTGACATTTATTGCTTGTCTCCTGGCTATGTTTATAATATCCATTGTATTCTTCGATTTTAACTTTGTTAGCGAAACGATAAATATAATGGAGGAGGCGATTGATCAATCAGCGAGTATAGTATCATCGATAAGTCAAGGA
The DNA here is from genome assembly GCF_036963345.1 of Bacillus sp. JJ722. NCBI lineage: Bacteria > Bacillati > Bacillota > Bacilli > Caryophanales > Bacillaceae > Bacillus > Bacillus sp. JJ722. The sequence continues at coordinate 58,946 of NZ_JBALMO010000019.1, read as the reverse complement.
GAACAAATGCAACCGATGATTGATCAGTTAAAATCATCATTAGCGTTCGTTGAAACATTGTTACCGAGTTTTCTTGTTATCACATCGACTGTATTAGTTGCGATTATTTTCTTAGCTTGTAAGCCAATTATTAACAGAGTAAGTGATCAGAAATTTGAAATGTCACCTATTCGAGATATCACACTACCAAAGAGCCTTTTATGGTATTATTTATTTATCATGATTGTTTCGTTGGTTATCAATCCTGAACAAGGAAGTTTTTCTTTTACTGTAATATCTAATTTATTAATTGCTTTACAATTTTTTATCCTTATACAAGGCTATTCACTGTTATTCTTCCTTAGCAATGCTAAAGGATTACCAAAGGCTCTTCCTATAACAGTGACTATTTTTACGTTCATTGTACCAATATTTCTTTCATTTATACGAATCCTAGGAATCATTGATTTAGGATTCCCAATACGAGAAAAAGTAGCAAATAAGTAATGAAGGATAATTAAAAGTAAAGATGTAGAAATTACTAGCTTTTAGGAGCTGAAATAATGTCATCAAATATACAAAGTAAATCTATTCGATATTCATTTTTGGGATTGATCGGAATAGTTTCTGTATTGCTCATTATTCTTGCTTACCATCAGTGGATCATTGCTGTTATCGGCATTCCAATTGTTTTTGGATTGTTTTATACGATTATTAGGATTGAAGTGAATAATCGTAAAGAAACGGAGAAATACATTTCTACGCTTTCTTACCGGTTAAAGAAGGTAGGAGAAGAAGCGTTATTGGAAATGCCGATAGGGATCATGCTTGTTAATGAGGATTTTGATATTGAATGGACAAATCCGTTCATGAGTTCTTGTTTTCAGGAGGAAACCATTGTTGGGCGATCTCTATTTGATGTAGCTGATACACTTGTACCAATTATAAGGCATGAGATTGAGACGGAAACTGTTACAATTTATGAAAGAAAGTTTAAGGTTATTCATAAGCATTCTGAGCGGTTATTGTACTTCTTTGATGTAACAGAACAAGTTGAAATTGAAAAAATGTATGAAGATGAGCGAACAGTTATCAGTATTATCTACTTAGATAATTACGATGAACTGACACAACCGATGAGTGATCAAAAGAGAAGTAGTTTAAATAGTTTAGTGACTTCTTTATTAGATAAGTGGGCGAAAGATAACGGCGTCTTTATCAAGAGAACATCATCTGATCGATTCATTGGTATTTTCAATGAAAGCATACTGCAAAACTTAGAGAAAACAAAGTTTACTATTTTAGATGAAATTAGAGAGACAACCACAAAGCAACATGTTCCTTTAACACTCAGTATTGGTGTAGGATGTGGCGCTTCCTCTTTGCCGGAATTAGGGAATATTGCACAATCTAGCTTGGATTTGGCACTAGGTCGAGGTGGAGATCAAGTAGCCATCAAGCTTCCAAATGGAAAAGCAAAATTCTTCGGCGGCAAAACAAACCCTGTTGAAAAGAGAACGAGAGTACGTGCCCGTGTTATTTCACATGCATTAAAAGATATTATTCTGGATAGTGATAAAGTCATTATTATGGGTCATAAATATCCAGACATGGACGCTATTGGTTCAGCGATTGGTATTTCAGAAATAGCTAATATGAATAATCGTGAATCTTATATCGTTGTAAACTTTCAAGAACTTGATACAGGTGTGCAGCGTCTAATGAAGGAGATAAAAAATAAGCCAGAACTTTTTGCTCGTTTTATTACACCTGAAGATGCTTATGAAATTTTAACGGATGATACGTTGCTTGTAGTTGTTGATACCCATAAACCATCGATGGTTATAGATGAGAAGTTAATACGAAGCATTGAGAAAGTAGTAGTTATTGATCATCATCGTCGAGGTGAAGAGTTTATCAATCGCGCGCTGCTTGTCTATATGGAGCCTTACGCTTCGTCTACTGCTGAACTTGTCACGGAGTTATTAGAGTATCAAGACAAGCATAGCAAGATAGAAATGCTTGAAGCGACTGCTTTATTAGCAGGTATTATTGTAGATACGAAAAGCTTTACGTTACGAACTGGTTCCAGAACATTTGACGCAGCATCTTATTTACGATCGCATGGTGCTAATACCGTCCTTGTACAGAAATTTTTAAAGGAAAACTTAGACATCTTTATTCAGCGGGCTAAGTTAATTGAAAGTGTAAAATTCTATAAGCAAGATATTGCGATCGCAAAAGGAAATCTTGATGATGTGTATGAGCAAATAGTGATTGCGCAAGCCGCAGATACATTGCTCATAATGGAAGGCATTGGTGCATCATTTGTCGTGTCAAAACGAGAAGATGGTAAAGTCTCCATCAGTGCACGTTCTCTTGGTGAAATCAATGTGCAAATCATTATGGAAATGTTAAGCGGTGGAGGTCATTTAACTAATGCCGCAACGCAATTAGAGGGTATTACTGTGGATGAAGCTGTTGCAAAATTACAGCTTGCAATAGATGAATATCTTGAGGGAGGACATAAAGAATGAAAGTTATATTTTTAAAAGACGTTAAAGGTAAAGGTAAAAAAGGCGAAATAAAGAACGTTTCTGATGGATACGCTCATAACTTTTTATTAAAGCAAGAGCTAGCTGTTGAAGCTACAACAGGTAATATGAAAAAGCTTGAAGCGCAAAAAAATAAAGTAAATCAACAAGCTGCAGAAGAATTACAACAAGCTAAAGAATTAAAGGATAAACTTGAGAAAATCACTGTGGAAATTTCCGCTAAAGCAGGCGATGGTGGTCGTTTATTCGGGTCGATTACAACTAAACAAATTGCAGAAGCATTACAAGCTTCATCTTCTATCAAAATTGATAAGCGTAAAATGGAATTAGCAGATGGAATTAGAGCACTAGGTTACACAAAAGTGCCTGTTAAGCTTCATCATGAAGTAATGGCAACATTAAATGTACATGTAAAAGAAGTTAAATAAGCTAAATTTTGACCTTTACCATAATGCATAAAGGTTGTAAAATGATGTAGGCAATTATTTTATTACACAAAATGAGTTAAATATTTGATAAATGTTTGTTTGAATGATAAAAGACGACTCCTTCTTTTCAATATATGAACTGTATAGGGGTCGTCTTTATATAGAGATGTTTTTAAACGGATTGGAGAGGAGGTTGCAAACGTTGAGTGAAATGTTTCAAAATCAAATACCGCCTCAAAACATAGAAGCTGAGCAAGCAGTATTAGGCGCAATATTTTTGCAGCCTTCTTCTATTATTGTGGCATCAGAGTATTTAATGGCTGAAGATTTCTATCGAGTAGCGCACCAAAAGATTTTTCAAGTAATGTTGAAGTTAAATAATAGCGGAAGTGCAGTGGACTTGGTCACAGTAACCGAAGAACTTGCAGCTTCTAAAAGCCTTGAAGATGTTGGAGGCGTCAACTATTTAAGTGAATTAGCTGAATCGGCACCAACTGCCGCTAATATTGAATATTACGCTAAAATTGTAGATGAAAAATCCTTGCTTCGCCGAACGATCCGAGTTGCTTCGCAAATTGTTCAAGACGGGTATAGTCGAGAAGATGAAGTAGAAGCTTATATAAGTGAAGCTGAGAAAAGCATTATGGAAGTTGCCCAACGTAAAAATGCAGGTGCATTCCAAAATATTAAAGATGTTCTTGTAAATACGTACGATAACATCGAAATTCTTGCAAACCGAAAAGGAGATATTACAGGTATTCCTACGGGATTCGCAGAGTTAGACCGTATGACAGCAGGATTCCAACGTAATGATTTGATCATCGTTGGTGCACGTCCATCCGTAGGTAAAACAGCCTTTGCTCTGAATATTGCACAGAATGTGGCAACAAAAACAGAAGAAAACGTAGCTATCTTTAGTCTAGAGATGGGTGCAGAGCAGCTAGTTATGCGTATGCTCTGTGCGGAAGGAAACATCAATGCACAAGGATTAAGAACGGGTGCATTAACGGATGAGGATTGGCGCAAATTAACGATGGCAATGGGAAGTCTATCTAATGCAGGAATTTATATTGATGATACGCCAGGTGTACGAATTGGTGATATTCGTTCTAAATGCCGTCGATTAAAGCAAGAACATGGTTTAGGTATGATTCTCATTGATTATTTACAATTAATCCGTGGAGATGGTAATTCTGGCGATAACCGTCAACAAGAGGTATCAGAGATTTCTCGTTCATTGAAAGCATTAGCTCGTGAGCTAAAAGTTCCTGTGATCGCACTTTCTCAGCTATCTCGTGGTGTAGAGCAACGTCAAGACAAACGACCAATGATGTCCGATATTCGTGAATCAGGAAGTATTGAGCAGGATGCTGATATTGTTGCGTTTCTATACCGTGATGATTACTATGATAAAGAGTCCGAGAATAAGAACATTATAGAAATCATTATTGCCAAGCAACGTAATGGCCCTGTTGGTACAGTTTCGCTTGCTTTCGTAAAAGAATATAATAAGTTCGTTAATCTTGAACAAAGATATGATGATTCTTCGATGCCGCCTGGTGCATAAGAAAAGGAGTAAATGATTTAAAGCTTGAATCATTTACTCCTTTTTTCGAAAATTTTTTGCGCGATGTCTAGC
>NZ_JBALMO010000019.1:53254-54286 GCF_036963345.1 Bacillus sp. JJ722 | reverse complement strand
AAGTCAACAATCGAATCGCTAACCGCTCTTCGTGTTTCCTTTATCTCAGTCGGAGGGCTCCAGTCCATACGGAGCTAAACGGGCGCTTGCGCTTTTCTTAAACGATGTTGATAGGTATAGAAGATACGTATATTTCATAGAGGAGACTAATTATGATTAAATTAATTGCTACAGATATGGATGGTACACTCTTAAATGATCAAAATCAATTACCTACAGAGTTTCATTCCATTTACAATGCATTAACTGAAAAAGGAATCATTTTCGGAGCGGCTAGTGGTCGTCAATATTATAATCTTATTGATCGATTTCATGATGAAAAAGATCAAATGCTTTTTATTGCAGAAAATGGAACGTTTGTGGTTTATAAAGGTGAAGAATTATTCTCTAATACATTGCAGCGAGATGTAGCTTTAAAGTTAGTGGAAATCGGAAGAACAATTGAAGATGCCCATGTTATATTGTGTGGAAAGAAAGCTGCTTATATTGAGAGCTCTACACCAGAATTGTTAGAACAAGTAGATAAATATTATGCTAGAAGAGAAATTGTTACGAATTTAATGTATGTAGAGGATGAGATTTTGAAGGTAACCATTCTTGATTTTAAAGGTGCTGAACAAAACAGTAATCAGTTCTTTTCTGAATACCGTCAACAATTACAAGTAGCTGTATCAGGATTTCTTTGGTTAGATATCACGAATGGAAACGCTAATAAGGGGACAGCTATTCAGAAAGTGCAGGAGTATTTCCATGTTACATCTGAGCAAACAATGGTATTTGGGGATTATTTAAACGATTTAGAGATGATGAAACAAGCATACTATAGCTTTGCTATGGAAAATGCTCACAAAGAGATAAAGAATGTTGCAAGATTTGAAGCTAAATCGAATAATGAAGCTGGTGTAATTGAAAGTATTAAAGAACATGTATTGGTTTAAAATATAATACAAAAAATAAAAAAGGGGATAGCCCCTTTTTTGCGTAGTGTCTAGCTCCAGCGCCCAGCTTCTAGCGAACTTCGCCATCCTCCCT
>NZ_JBALMO010000019.1:46795-53124 GCF_036963345.1 Bacillus sp. JJ722 | reverse complement strand
CGCTTCCGCTTTTCTTATTTTTAGCCATTTGTAAACACTTGACCAACATATTTCTCTGGGTGATCACCTAATTGTAAGAGCTGACTTACAGTGACGAAATGATATCCTTGTTCGGAAAGATAGATTAATACATCTTCTAATGCATCAGCAGTCGCTTGTTGGATGTCGTGCATTAGAATAATGCTACCGTTGCGAGTGTTTTGTTTAACGGTTTGTATAACCTTTTCTTTATTACGATGCTCCCAATCTAATGTATCTACTGACCAGTTTACAATTGGCCCGTTTGTTGCTTTTTTCACAGCATCATTAACTGCTCCATAAGGAGGTCTTAATGTTGCCGGTGCTTTACCTGTGATTTTTTCTACTGCATTGGATGTTTGATTAATTTGCTGAGCCAACTCTGCTGGTTTTAAGCTTGTTAATTTTGGATGACTCCATGAATGGCTACCAATTTCATGCCCTTCATCTACCGCTCTTTTCACAATCTCAGGATAATATTCAACTCGATTACCTAGTACATAGAATGTTGCTTTCGCATCATATTTTTTTAGGATATCTAATATGCGTGGTGTAAGCTGGTGATGTGGGCCATCATCAAATGTTAAAGCCACATACTTTACTCCTGGTGTTAATGCTGATTGTGTCTGTTGATTATCTTTGCCTGATGTAGTATTTGAAAGTAGCTCAGTTTCATTCGGTATTTTTAGTTCTAATGATTCAATATAAGATTTTTCTAGAACCCCATTTAAATCATTTAAAGCTATTTGTACTTTATATGTACCCATCTCTTTTGGACCAATTTGTTTTTCTTTCAAATAAATATCCATTGTATTGTTTGAAAAACTATATGCATCAAAATTATTTAGCTCTGGTTTTGTTCCGTCCATTACTTGACTAACATCGGATACTTTCATCGCTTTTTCATCTTGCAATATTTGGTTTTGCGATAGCCTTGCGATCTTTTGTAGCGATGAATCGTCTACTAGCATGTCCTCTAATTGAATTTGCTTACCTGTTTTACGATCGAAATTTAGTGTGTATACTTTTTTGCTATTGTCTTTTCCATAAATATTCTCATTGCTTGTAAAAACAATAGATAGCAGTGTATCCGAAAGATTTGTAATCTTATAATCTAACAAAAGCTCAGAGTAAGTATCTTTTTTCGTCTTTACTTTTCCTGCTTCTGTTATGAAGCCATTCTTTTGTTCCGTAACTAATTTCTTAATAACATTGTTTACATCTTCTTGTTTCGTACGTGGAAAATGAATAGCATATTTGTACGTATCGTATTCCCCGATTTCCGTTTCAATCTCCATTTCAGGATACTTTGAATCTTTTACATACTTTTTGCTGCCAATAGTCTTTTCTGTACAACCAACTGCAAGCAGAGTAGCTAGGAGTAACAGAACGACTAATTTGAATTTCATATCTGTAGTCCCTCCCCGAACTAAAAATATTAATTTATATATAAAGAACCAGATTAAAAATTTGGTATATTTTGTCGTAATTTTAAACTTTATAGGACCATATATATTATACATGAAAAAACATCCAATTGCCGGAAATACTTTCGGTATTTTCTGTTATTCATTTTTACGAACAATAATTTTTTAGGCATTGGTAATGTTCGGTTTTTTCTTGACTTCTATACATGAAAACTGATAAAATAAGTGTGTTTGATAGTATTTGGTGCAAATGCGAACCTTTGGAGGTGCAGGATATGTCTTCAGTAGTAGTTGTGGGAACACAATGGGGAGATGAAGGTAAAGGTAAAATTACAGACTTTTTGTCTGAACATGCAGAAGTAGTAGCTCGTTATCAAGGTGGCAACAATGCAGGTCACACTATTAAGTTTAATGGTGAAACATATAAGTTGCATTTAATCCCATCTGGTATTTTTAATAGTGGAAAAATTTGTGTTATCGGTAATGGTATGGTGGTAGATCCTAAAGCTTTACTTACAGAGCTTAAATATTTACATGATCGTGGCATTACAACTGATAATTTACGTATAAGCAATCGTGCTCATGTGATTTTGCCATATCACTTGAAGCTTGACGAAGTAGAAGAAGACCGTAAAGGTGATAATAAAATCGGTACTACGAAAAAAGGTATCGGACCAGCATATATGGATAAAGCTGCTCGTATGGGTATCCGTATGGCAGACTTATTAGATCGTGAAGTTTTTGAAGAGAAGTTAGCACATAACTTAAAAGAAAAAAATCGCCTACTAGAAAAATTCTATGAGACAGAAGGATTTAAATTAGAAGATATTCTAAATGAATATTATGAATATGGACAACAAATTAAACAATATGTTTGTGATACAGCTGTTGTTCTGAATGATGCTCTTGATGAAGGTCGTCGTGTTCTTTTTGAAGGTGCACAAGGTGTTATGTTAGATATCGACCAAGGAACATATCCATTCGTTACTTCTTCAAACCCAGTTGCAGGTGGTGTAACAATTGGTTCTGGTGTAGGTCCTACGAAAATCAATCACGTTGTAGGTGTATGTAAAGCTTATACATCACGCGTTGGTGATGGTCCTTTCCCAACTGAATTATTTGATGAGGTTGGTCATCAAATTCGTGAAGTAGGTCGTGAATACGGTACAACAACAGGGCGTCCACGTCGTGTTGGTTGGTTCGATTCAGTTGTAGTTCGCCATGCACGTCGTGTTAGTGGTATTACAGACTTATCTTTAAACTCAATTGATGTATTAACAGGTCTTGAAACAGTGAAAATCTGTGTAGCTTATCGCTATGGCGATCAAGTGATTGAAGAATACCCAGCAAACTTACGTATTCTTTCACAATGTGAGCCTATTTATGAGGAATTACCAGGTTGGACAGAAGATATTACTGGTGTTAAAACATTAAGTGAACTTCCTGCAAACGCACGTCATTACATTGAGCGTGTTTCACAATTAACAGGAATTCCTTTAACAACATTCTCTGTAGGACCAGATCGTAATCAAACAAATGTCGTAACTAATCCTTGGAGATTATAAAATCGTTATATGAGCCTTCTCTATCTATTAGATAGAGAAGGCTTTTTTTCTGCCATCTTTCTTACTATATGCGCTTTGTATATAAAAAAGGACTAAGATATTTATCAACTTTTCCCATATAATAAAGTTTGTTCGTTTTGTAAAAATTAAAAATAGTGAAACCGACGTCTCTAATACACGTACATATAATAAAGATTAATAAGGGGCTGATTACATGGAAATTCAAAGACCAGTACTAGAATATAGACTTTGGAAAGGAAATGAAGAATATATACCTTTGTATCATTATGACGATATAGATTTAGAACAAGTTCTAGCCAGAAGAGAATGTGAGTTTTATGTCAAAAATGGAGTAACATATAAACAGCTTTCTTCCTCTATCGAAAAGAATTTATTTGTTATCTATGTAGAGAAATATGAAGAAGGTCCTCCTGAAGCGATCCGTGGTGGTATAGGAAATACCATTACCCTTGAGATTCGCGAATTGAATGCGATCCGTAATCATCCATTGTTAGAAACGAAATATGCGAAAACACATATTGAAATATTAAGTATAATTGGGTCAACGTTTACATTTGTAAATAATTTAGAATATGAAAGAGATAGTGCAGAGCTAGATGAAGATCGTAAAGCTTATGTATTATATGTAACACCTACAGGCTATGAATGGGAGGATGAAGAATCTTGAAGAAGACAAAGAAAATGATGGCTGGCGTAGTAGCTACGTTAATGGCTGTTTCCGTGACAGCATGCAGTGATAATGAAGAAGTTCAAGATAGCGATGTAGCGAATAATCGCCCTGCTGAGCCAACGGACGTTTCTTGTGATGATTGGGACTGGGATGAAGAAACAGGAACTTATTACTGTGACGATACCCGTTCTAGTAACTTTGGTATGTATTATTTAATGGGGCAAATGTTTAATTCTAAAAGCGCTCTAAAATCCAGTAGTAAGTATAAATCATATCAACAAAGTTATCGATCAACAAAGGATGGTAATGCATCGTCAGGTGGTTCAAGTAAGGATTCTAACTATAAATCAGGGATAGGAAGCGGATCTAAAGGAGGATTTGGAGGTTGATATGAAGAGCCATTCAACCGAGCGCCAGCAGCTATACCAGAGTATTCCGCTGTTTTGGCATGACATATATGATACTGAATATGCATTATTAGACATCAAAGTAGAAAGCAAAGAAAGAATCGATGCTATTCGAACAGCTACTGAAAAAATTGGGCGAATCTTCTATAAAACGTCTTCATTATTGCGACAATTAGATGATGAAACGTTACTTCAGCTTGGCTTTCCTGAACAAACGCTTTCGTATCTGCGCATTAAAACGATTCCCTTTGAAAGTGTAATTGCGCGGTTAGATTTAGTTGTAAACAATCACGAGATAAAATTATTAGAAATAAATAGTGATACACCTACTTTTATTAAGGAAACATTTCATGTGAATCATTTTGTATGCCAATATTTTAATTGTGATGATGTAAATGAAGGGTCTGAGAAGAAGTTAGCGGATAGTATACGACTTGCTGTGCAATGGTCATTGGAAAGCATAGGAGCTCCAGCAGATGGGAAAGTAGTATTTACTTCGCATTCAGACCACGAAGAAGATTTCTTCACTTCAGCATATTTAGCAGAGTTATATGGCTCCCAAGCAGAATGTATTCCTATTCATGAACTTAAGATTATTGAGGAAGATGTAATCGAAAATAATGAAGTGATGATTAAGAGAGGTATATATACACCTGACTTGGGGAAAATTGATGTGCTATATCGTCAAACGTATCCGATTGAGCATTTAATAAATGACGAAGATCCTGAATCAAAAGACAAGGTAGGAGAAATGCTTTTACAACTAGTTGAGAATAAAGACGTTGCTATTCTTAATCCACCTTCTGCCTTTCTATTACAATCTAAAGCCATTATTTCTCTTATATGGGGATTACATGAGCAGCAGCATGATTTTTATTCAAAAGAAGAGCATAATTGGATTGAATTATATTTCTTACCTACTTATTTGGAAGAGGATTTCTTTAGAGAGCATGATGTGAAATACGTGAAGAAACCATCCTTCGGCAGAGAAGGAGATACAGTTCAAATCTATAATAAAAATGGAACATTACAAGTAGAAGATCACCATCATACATATGCTTCAGAGCTACCAGTGTATCAAAAATATATTGATTTACCACAATATGATATTACAACGGATGAAGGGAAGAAAACGGCGCATATCATGTATGGGAGCTTTTTAATAAATGGTAAAGCAGGTGCGATAGGCATTAGAGCTGGTGGTCAAATTACCGATAATGCATCATACTTTTTACCAATTGGTTATCAGAAAAAGGAGGAAAGTAAATAATGGAGAATTTCATATCGTTATCAGCAGTGCTTGATTTCTTAGCTCATGCAGGTACGGGATTACTGCTTATTTTATTAGGATTGATTGCATTTGCATTTACGACAAAGTTTTCAGAGAAGAAGCTTATTTCAGAAGGGAATATGGCGGTTGCTTTAAAACTATGGGGAAAGGCAATCGGTCTAGCTATCATAATATATACAGTTTGGTCTAACAGTGTAAGCTTATTAGATGCTTTTATTTGGGGTCTAGTAGGTATTGCTGTTCAAGTTGTCGTGTATTTAGTAATTGAAGTCATCTTACGACCTTCATTCGACGTAGAGAAGAAGGTCGAAGAGGGGAATGTAGCGGTTGGCTTTAGTTTATTTTCTCTAGCAATCGTAGTTGGGATTGTAGTAGCTGCAAGCTTAACTTATTAAAAGATAGGGGTATTTTCCAAGTTTTGATTTAGTGGGAAATACCCTTTTTTAATGCGAAGTAGTTCATTTAAATTTTTTCAGAAAAATATATTGCTATTCTATTAAATAGTGTGTTATTATTGAAAACGTTGCTGATGATGAATCCAGTAATGAGCCATTAGCTCAGTCGGTAGAGCATCTGACTTTTAATCAGAGGGTCGAAGGTTCGAATCCTTCATGGCTCACCATTTATGGCCCGTTGGTCAAGCGGTTAAGACACCGCCCTTTCACGGCGGTAACACGGGTTCGAATCCCGTACGGGTCATCGGCATTGTAGAATAGGGTGAGCAGACTGGCAAGGACGGTTTGCTTGCTACATTCTACTTAATAATTTGATAGTTAGTTAGGTCCCGTGGTGTAGCGGTTAACATGCCTGCCTGTCACGCAGGAGATCGCGGGTTCGATTCCCGTCGGGACCGCCATTTATTTTAATGGGAAAATTTAAAATAACACACATTATGTGTGCTTATATATATATTGGCTCAGTAGCTCAGTC
>NZ_JBALMO010000019.1:45692-46691 GCF_036963345.1 Bacillus sp. JJ722 | reverse complement strand
ATTATTCATCACTTTTTAATGATCTACTTTGTATTATTCATATTTGTTAGGGCAGTATAACAAGAGCAGTAATTATTTTACTGTCTGAAATATTCTGGCATATGAATGAAGATTTTTTTTTGTTTAGTAGATACTTTATTTTCCTGTTTTAATTGTTTGAAAACCTGACTAACTGTTTCACGTGATGTTCCAGATAGTTTAGATATTTCAGTTGTTGTGATGGGACAGTTAATGACTACGTCATGTTTTTGTTCTTCACCTAAATCGGTCATTAAATAACTAAGAGTTTGTATTACACGTTGTTGTGCATTGGGTATTTTTTGAATTCTATTTTCGTGCAATTCAAGTAGGTTGGATAATTTATTTACAATTTTGATAAGCTGGTTACGATTATTCTTTAAATGTTCTTCAAAAATAGAAGTTGGAAGATAGAAAAGCTCTATATCTGTAATCGCTTCAGCAGAATAATGATATTTAGTATCAATTAATAAACCACCGTAAGGAAACATCGTGTACGACTTTATATAATCAAAATATATCATTTCGCCTTCTTTATTATCTCGAATTAGCTTTACAAAGCCACCTAGTAAAAAGTAAATTCTTTCTCTTGGATCATCTTCTACGAATAAAAGTTGGCCTTTTTTATAAGTTCTCCAATATACACAAGACTTCAACTCTCGTAGTTCTGCATTTGAAAAGTCGGAAAATATCTCGAATTTTTTTAGTTCTTGAACGATATTTCTCTCCATACTAAAAAATCCCTTCTTCCTTCAAACTAACTTTATTTGCGGTTATGATTATTTTGAGTACACGCTTACAATATAATCATAACATTAGTTTATGAATATAATGTGAGGAGTTTTTCTGAACTATTATTTTTAAAGTATATAATTTGAGATTTTATGAGTAATAAAAGAGAATGAAGGCAACTCGGGAATACATTATATAAAGAAGAAGGTGTCCAAAAAGGTAATGGTGCCTTAGATTTTTACATTTACG
>NZ_JBALMO010000019.1:45390-45582 GCF_036963345.1 Bacillus sp. JJ722 | reverse complement strand
AGTAAGAACCCGATTGGTTCAACTAATAATCGGTGGGGGATGAAAGAAAATCCCAACCGATTAAAGTTTCACTTTATAGGGAAACACATGCATTTTATCTTTTTTAAAAGCGCCAATTGTAGGCATTTCCAACATACTCAGCAAGCATAATAAATTTATCGGAACCTATAACAAAGGGCTAAAAAGCGTAAA
>NZ_JBALMO010000019.1:20950-45385 GCF_036963345.1 Bacillus sp. JJ722 | reverse complement strand
AATCACTTTTCGGACAGCCGCATTTTAGTTACTTATACAAGAGTTAAGACGCTTTTTTTGATACAATTGTTCCAGCTCTGCCCTCTAATGCTTCATATGCTTGATCAAGAGATGTAATAATTGTTTGACGTTCTTTACCAGAATTTGCGAAATCAATAGCAGCTTGTACTTTTGGGAGCATGCTACCAGGAGCAAATTGTTCTTCTTCAATATATTGTTCCAATTCAGAAACAGTAGTATGTTCTAGTTTCTTCTGATTTGGTTTGTTGAAGTTTACATATACATTATCTACAGCTGTTAAAATGATTAGTGTATCAGCATCTACCAATTCAGCTAGTTTTTGAGCTGCAAAGTCTTTATCGATAACAGCTTCTACTCCAATTAAGTCTTTTTCAGTTTCCATAACTGGAACACCACCACCACCAACAGCAATAACGATGTCGCGATCCTCAACTAGTGAATTAATAATATGGTGTTCATGAATGCTTACTGGCTTTGGCGATGGAACAACGCGCCTCCAACCACGACCTGCATCTTCTTTAAAGACAGCTCCTGTTTCTTTCATAATACGTGCAGCTTCTTCTTCCGTATAGAAAGGTCCAATTGGCTTTGTTGGATTCATGAATGCTGGATCATTTTCATCAACGACAACACGAGTTAGAATAGTTGCTACATCACGTTTAATGCCATGCTTTTTCAACATATTATCAATTGCATTTTGCATCCAGTAGCCGATCATACCTTGACTCATTGCACCACAAGTATCAAGAGGCATAGCTGGGTTTTTTTCGCTGTCAGCCGCTTTTTGTTGAAGTAGAATATTTCCTACTTGAGGTCCATTTCCATGAGCAATTACAATATCCACATCATTTTCGATAAATTTAGCTAATTGTTCAGCTGTTTTTTCTAAAGCTGCTTGCTGTGCTTCTGCACTAGCATCTCCTGATTGAATAGCATTACCACCTAGTGCGATTACTACTTTTCTTCTTTTCATGATCAGTATTCCTCCAATAATGTTTCAATTAAATAGTGATATGACCTGTTGCTAATTGATAGATTGCTAGAATAGCGAACACAACGAATGCTATAGCAATTCCTAATTCTACTTTTGTAAAAGTACGCTCTTTGCCATTTTCTTTTTGCACCCAACGGAAAACTAAGATACCTGGTGCGAATAAAATCATTGTTAATAGTAAGTAGTTTAGACCTGCTGCGTAAACTAACCATACTCCGTAAACACTTGCTACTGCACCAACAATAATGTTTTTAGTGCGATCTGCATCCGTAGAATGCAAGCTGTGTTTTAATTGGTAGAAAGCAGAGAAAGCATATGGAATTAGAATAGCTGATGATGCTAAAGAATATGCAAAAGTATAGGCTTGGTCAGAAACGATAAATGTTAATAAGAAAATTTGAATTAACCCGTTTGTTAACCAAAGAGCATTAACAGGGGCGTTGTTTTTATTTTCTTTACTGAACCATTTTGGGAATACTTTGTCTTTGGCAGCAAGGAATGGAATTTCACTCGCAAGTAGAGTCCAACCTAACCAAGCACCTAGAACAGAGATAATTAATCCAAGATTAATTAATATAGCTCCCCATTTACCGACAACATGTTCTAATAAGTAAGCCATTGAAGGATTTTCTAATTGAGCTACATCAGCTTGATGCATTACACCAAGAGATAATAGTGTAATCATTATATAGATCACTAGAGTACCGATAAGACCAACGATTGTAGCTCTACCTACATCTTTACGATTTTTTGCACGACTTGAGAATACAACTGCGCCTTCAATACCAATAAATACCCATAGTGTTACAAGCATTGTGCTTTTTACTTGGCTTCCAACTGCGCTCCAAGAGAATGAACCTGCATCTCCCCAGAAACCATCTGTAAAAATATCAATATTAAATGCAAAGATTGCTGCTACGATAAATACAAGTACAGGAATCAGTTTTGCAATTGTAGTAATTAAGTTGATAATAGCTGCTGAGTGAACACCTCGTAGAATTAAGCAATGTACGCCCCATAACATAATACTTGCCCCAATAATAGAAGCAACGTTTTGTCCACCTTCGAAAACAGGGATAAAGTAGCCGATAGATGAGAATAATAAAGTACCGTATGCGACATTGCCTAGGAATGCTGATAACCAGTAACCCCATGCACTGTTGAAGCCCATGAAGTCTCCAAATCCCGCTCTTGCGTAACTAAAGACACCACCATCTAAATCAGGTCGTTTCATATTTAAGTTTTGGAAAGACATACCGAGTGAGATCATCCCGATACCTGTAATAACCCAGCCTACAATAATTGCGAAGGCACCCGCGCCTGCTGCCATATCGCTGGCTAAGTTAAAAATTCCTCCACCAATCAT
This sequence comes from Bacillus sp. JJ722, assembly GCF_036963345.1. Classification (NCBI taxonomy): domain Bacteria; kingdom Bacillati; phylum Bacillota; class Bacilli; order Caryophanales; family Bacillaceae; genus Bacillus; species Bacillus sp. JJ722. The sequence goes on along the minus strand of NZ_JBALMO010000019.1, from coordinate 43,004 downwards.
TGAACCGATAACCAGTGCGACTAACGAAAAGAAACCTAACTTTTTATCTTCTGCCATTATAATCACCTCATATAGGTTTTAGAAAAAAAGAAGGAAGAGCGTTCCTCCTCCTTTTTTTCTAAGTAGATACTGCCTAATCCAGTGACCAGCACCTATTGGACTTCACCATCCTCCCTATAAAGGTCAACATTCAATCACCTATTGGCTTTTCATGTTGTCACGATCTGAACGCAATCTGCTAGAGGTCATAAGCTAATCCGTCCAGAAGATAAGGAGCGATCTTCTAGCCGGATTGACTTATGCTGTTCGCTAATAAAAGGGCGTTCTCCATATTTTACTTTCCTTTATCTTAGTCGGAGGGTGAAAGAAGATACGTCACTAAACAGACGTTTCCGCTTTACTAATTTTAGATATCGCCTAAAGTTGCAGCCATTACTGCTTTAATAGTGTGCATTCTGTTTTCAGCTTGATCGAAGACATGAGAATGTCTGCTACGGAAGACTTCATCAGTTACTTCCATTTCTTTTAGACAATGTTTATCAAACATTTCAAGACCATATTGTGTTTCAGTATCATGGAAAGCAGGTAAGCAGTGTAAGAAAATAACATTATCGTTACCAGTTTTGCGAACCATTTCCATATTTACTTGGTATGGAGTTAATAATTCAATTCTTTCTGCAAATTTATCTTCTTCTCCCATAGAAACCCAAACGTCTGTGTATAGAACATCTGCGCCAGAAATCGCAGCTTCGATATCACTTGTTACAGTAATACGTCCATTTGTTTCTTTAGCAATTTCTTTAGCAAGATCGATAATTTCTTGTTCAGGGAATAAAGATTCTGGTGCGCAAATACGCATATCCATTCCTACTTTTGCACCTGCAACTAGGAAACTATTTGCCATGTTATTACGACCATCACCAACATAGACAAACTTAACGCCTTTTAAGTGACCGATATGTTCTTTTACTGTTAAGAAGTCTGCAAGCATTTGTGTTGGATGCCATTTATCAGTTAGACCGTTCCATACAGGTACACCTGAATGTTCAGCTAAACCTTCAACTGTTTCTTGCTTGAATCCACGGAATTCAATACCATCGAACATGCGGCCTAATACTTTAGCTGTATCTTCTACAGATTCTTTTTTACCTAATTGGATATCGCCTTTTCCAAGGTATTCTGGATGTGCTCCAAGGTCGATCGTAGCAACTGTGAATGCACAGCGAGTACGTGTAGAAGGTTTTTCGAATAATAAAGCAATGTTTTTACCATCTAAATAACGGTGAGGAATGCCTTTTTTCTTTTTATCTTTTAATTCAGCTGCCAATTCGATGAAGTATAAGAATTCTTCTTCAGTAAAATCTTTTTCTGCTAAAAAACTTCTGCCTTTTAAGTTTGGTTTAGTTGATAACATGATCATTTCCCGCCTTTTACTTAAATTAAGAGTTTGATTTGTTTATCTTTGTATGTGATTAAATAAGGATCGTTTTTATATGGAGCTCCAGTATCCGGGAGGGGATACTGGAGCTTTAACTCACTTAAATATCTTCACGAATGATAGGCATACTCATGCAACGTGGGCCCCCACGACCGCGAGACATTTCCGAACTTGCTACTTCGATTACTTTAACTCCGTGTTCACGTAATAATTCATTAGATACGTAGTTGCGGTCATAAGTAACAACAACGCCTGGAGAAATTGCTAACGTATTAGAACCGTCATTCCATTGTTCACGAGCTGCAACGATTTCGTCTCCGCCACCACAAGGAATTAATACTAATTCATCTAACCCTAAAGCTTCTTTTAGTGTTTGTTTTAAATCTTCACTATGTGTAATTTTTAAGTGATCTGCATCTGGTCCTTTTTCTAAAGTATAGACATTCATCTTACCTTCAGGACTTTGGATAGCAGGGTGAATTGTAAATTTATCATAGTCAATCATAGTGAATACAGTATCTAAGTGCATGAATGCACGGCAATTTGGAATTTCGATTGCTAATACTTTCTTCACTTTATCTTGCTTGCTGAATAGGTTAAGAGCTAGGCGCTCAATAGCTTTTGCAGAAGTACGCTCAGATACACCGATTGCGATAACTTCTTCGCTTAGAACTAGTTCATCTCCACCTTCAACAGGGAAGTCGAAGTTACGATCTAACCAAACCGGAATATTATGGTTTGCAAATCGTGGATGATGATTTATAATGTATTCCATGAATAGTGATTCGCGACGACGGGCAGGTTGTCGCATTCTATTGATGGATAGACCATTACCGATTGACGCTGCTGGGTCACGTGTAAAGTAAAGGTTTGGCATTGGATCTAGATAGAATGGATAGTGGTCTTCCATTAGCTCATATAAATGTGTTTTCTTTTTAGCTTCGATTTCAGTTTTACGAACACCACTCATGATCTTGTCTATCATTTCTTCTGTTGAGAATGATAATAAGTATTCTTTTAAGTGTTGGAATGAACCATTTACATTTGCTTGTGACTCATTTAAAATCTTTTCAACAAATTCAGTTTTTAATGCGTCAGTATGTAATGCTTCACTCGCTAATTTTTCAAGATATAACACTTCAGCTCCATTATCGCGAAGTGTTTTAGCGAAGAAATCATGCTCCTCTTGAATGACCTTCAAGTAAGGGATGTCATCGAACAAAAGTTGTGGCAATAATTCTGGAATAAGGTTTTCTAATTCTCTACCAGGTCGTTTAACTAAGACTGTTTTTAGTTTCCCGATCTCAGAATGAACGTGAATAGGGTGATTCATTTGTGTTGCCTCCCTGCTTAAGTTTGTGATGTTTCTTACAAGTCCTATATTAAGGCATCTCCAAATCATAAAATGTGGAATAATCCATACTCCGTTTGCAAAATATCTGACACTTTTAGGAATATACAATTCATCCTTTTGCAAGTTTATGAATGAATGAAATCTATATAGAATAGGCATTCTTATTGAATGGTAGCGTTTTCATAAGAGGTTGTTAGTGAAAATGTATGAATACTCAGCCTTGAGAACTGAATATTTACTGAATATTTCTAATGAAAAACTAATTAAATTATTTATTTATTCAGTAGCCATACTATTTATTTATTGTTAGAATATTCAAATTAATAATAGGCATAAAAAAAAGACGAGCTATTCAAGGCTCGTCTTTGTTAGTTGTTTATATATAATGTCTGCTTCGTCTTTTGACCTAGCAATTATAAGGCATGTATCATTTCCACAAACACAGCCCATCATTTCATCCCAGTTTACATTGTCGAGGAGTGCACCAATAACGTGAGCATTACCTGGAAGCGTCTTTAGCACGATCAGATTATCAACAGAATCAAACTTAACAACAACTTCCTGCGTTTTTTTAAGTAATTTTTTATATTGAATATGATCGTTGTTTTCTGCAATAAAGCTATATTTGAATTTTCCAGAAGCCAACGGCACTTTAACAAGGTTTAATTCGCGTATATCTCTTGAAATAGTAGCTTGTGTGACATCCATGCCTTTTTCATTTAATAGCATTACTAGTTGCTCTTGTGTTTCAACTTCTTGCTCAGTTATTAGCTGCTTTAAGAAGTACTGCCTTCTCTCTTTACTCATATTCATATTTAAATTCATAAAAAAACACTCCTAACTAGTATGTATATAATTGGATTATATTAGTATACTTATATTATAGCTTTATTATTAGGATAATTTTAAGGCAATTTTAGAAATATTCGTATTTGGTTGATGCTTGTAGAGAAGTCTGTTATACTCTTTACAAATTCATATTATTAATGTCAGTGAAAAAGAGAGTAGTTATAGAAGTAAGTAAAGCGATCTAGGGATGGTGGGAGCCTAGTCTGAATTCTATAATGAAACGCACTTTTGAGATGTTTGCTTGAAATGGAGTAGAGCAAACCGGGGTTTTAGCCCCGTTAAAAAATAAAGAGGTTCATTTGAACAATTAGAGTGGTACCGCGGGATTTAGACTCGTCTCTTTTTTTATAAAAGAGACGGGTTTTTTTATTATATAAAAATAATGGAGGGTTAGTATGGACTATCAACAAATGGTTGCTAAAAACATCAGTAAGGCATTAAATGGTTCACTATCAGAAGAAGAGGTAAGTCTATTAATAGAGAAGCCAAAGTATTCTACTCATGGAGATTTTGCTTTTCCATGTTTTTCACTAGCTAAAACAATGAGAAAAGCTCCTCAGCTTATTTCATCGGAATTAGTGGAAAAATTGAATCATCAACAGTTTGAAAAAGTTGAAGTTGTCGGTCCATACGTTAACTTCTTCTTAAATAAAGGGCTTGTAAGTAACGACATTTTGAACGAGATTGTTAAAGAAGGTAGTGATTATGGAAATCTAAGCATTGGTAATGGACGCAATGTGACGATAGATATGTCATCCCCTAACATCGCTAAACCTTTCTCTATGGGGCATTTACGTTCAACAGTAATAGGAAATGCATTAGCGAATATTGTAGAGAAGTGTGACTATACACCATTGAAAATAAACCATCTTGGTGATTGGGGAACACAATTTGGTAAATTAATCGTTGCCTATAAAAAATGGGGAAATGAAGAAGCTGTTCGTAAAGAACCAATTAAAGAGCTTCTAAAGCTATACATTCAGTTTCATGAAGAAGCTGAGCATGATTCCTCACTTGAAGATGAAGGCCGTAAATGGTTTAAGAAACTAGAAGATCATGATCAAGAAGCAGTAGAACTATGGAAATGGTTCCGTGAAGAGTCATTACAAGAGTTTAATAAAATCTATAAGCTTCTAGGTATATCGTTTGATTCCTATAATGGAGAAGCTTTCTACAATGATAAGATGGGCGCGACTATTCAACTAATTAAAGATAGCGGTTTGTTAGTAGAAGATAAAGGAGCGCAAGTGGTGAAACTGGAAGAGGAAGAATTACCACCTTGCTTAATTCTTAAATCAGATGGAGCTACTTTATATATTACTCGTGACTTAGCAACAGCTCTTTATCGTAAAAAAACATATGATTTTGCAAAATCATTATATGTTGTAGGAAACGAGCAAAGTCTTCATTTTAAACAGCTTAAAGCTGTATTAAAGAAACTTGGATTCGATTGGTCAGATGATATGACGCATGTTCCATTCGGTTTAATCCTTAAAGATGGTAAGAAGATGTCAACGCGTAAAGGTAAAATCATTCTTCTTGAAGAGGTACTTGCTGAAACAATTAAATTAGCAGAACAGAATATTATTGAGAAAAATCCTCATTTACCTAATAAGGAAGAAGTGGCTAAACAAGTTGGTGTTGGGGCGGTAATCTTCCACGACTTGAAGAATGATCGTATGAATAGCGTTGAATATTCATTAACAGATATGTTGAAGTTCGAAGGAGAAACAGGTCCTTACGTACAATACACGCATACACGTGCATGCTCAATCTTACGTAAATCATCACTTCAAGAAGGACAATCAAACTTTGCTTTACAAGATGAATTAAGTTGGGAAGTTGTGAAAGAACTACAAAAATTCCCTTCAATTGTCGAAAAGGCAAATAATCAGTTAGAGCCTTCTGTCATTGCGAAATATGTTGTTGATTTATCACAAGCTTTTAATAAGTATTATGGTAATACACATATTCTTCTTGAGGACGGGGCATTGCAAGCAAGACTCGCACTTGTAAAGGCTGTTAAGATTACATTACAAGAAGGTTTACGCTTATTAGGAATAGCTGCACCAGAAGAAATGTAAATAATAATGATAGAAAAAGGTCAATCTGTATAATCAGGTTGACCTTTTTTAATGAGGTATAATCCAAAAATTGGGTTTTGTTGTGCGGTATTATTTCAATTATGTTACTATGTGTCGTAATCTCACTGAAAAGTAACTCTCAACTAGTCTATTTTTCCTTGGAAAATGACAATTTATAGGAATAAAAAGAGTCTTATGTTAAATTTTCCTATCAATTATACAGTTGTATTACATTATAACGACGTTTCTTAGATTCCCCAAAAAATATGTTAAAGTATAAAAGTTATTTAAAGAGATTCGTATAAATAGATTTAAAGCAGTCCTAATGAAAGGGGAATTTTTGTGTTTTCTTTAAGAAATTTAGACTTGGGAGATTATACAAGTACGATGAAAAAAGCAGTCATTGTAACAACAATTGCTTTATCTTCTTTGTCTTTTCAACAAGTAGCAGCTGCTGAAGAAAAAACGGATGATCTTGAAAAGATTTATCACGTTTATAATAATGAACAATTTGCCGGAACAATTTCCGAAGAAGATAAAAAAGCATTAGACCAACATCTTTCTGTAAAACTGGATCAGGTGAAAAAGAATTACCCAGATAAGCTTTTAGAGGTTGATCAAGATGTTACATTTATAGAAGAAAATATCTTTCATAATGATAAAGCCAATACAAACGCTCTTGAATCATTAAAGAATGATGTTCAAATCGAAGCTCAAGCAACAGCGTTTATCGTCGATGGGCAAGAAGTAGCTTATGTAGCCTCAAGAGAAGATGCAGAACGAATTCTTCGTCAGTTTACACTTCAATATGTATCTGCTGAAGAGTTAGCGCAATTTGAAAATAAGACGCAAGAACAGGAAGCTCCACTCACTTCTTCAGGTTCACGTCTTAAGAGCTTAACATTATCAGAAGATATCGAATTTGCTGATGTAGCTGTAAATCCAACAAAAATCATGGATGAAGCATCAGCATTAGCGTTTTTAAATAAAGGTTCTCATGAAGTAAGTAACTATACGGTTAAAGAAAGCGATGCTATCGATAGCATTGCAGCAGCGTACCAGTTAACTACCGATGAACTTCTTACGCTAAATCCTGGTTTAAAAGAAGATTCTCTTTTACAAGTGGGTCAAACTGTCAAAGTAGCAGTTCCTAAACCTGTAATTGAAGTAACTGTTCAAAGAGAATTATTTAAGAATCAAGCTATTCCATATGAACGCAAAGTAGTAGAGTCAGATGATCTTAACAAAGGTGATTCTAAGCTTAAACAAGCAGGTCAAGCTGGTGAAAAAGAGACTCACTACTATGTAACACAAACAAATGGTAAACAAGTAGCTCAAGATATTATTTCGGATGAAGTGACAAAGAATGCAGTTCCAGAAGTCCGTATAAAAGGAACGAAAGAAGCGCCTTCTACAGGAAATGGACAATTAACATGGCCAACTGTTGGTGGATATATTTCGAGTGAGGTTGGTTACCGTTGGGGTAAAATGCACAAAGGAATTGATATTGCTCAACCGAGTGATTTAACTATAAAAGCAGCAGATAACGGGGTAGTTGTTTCAGCTGGATATAATAATGGCGGTTATGGTAATCGTGTAGAAATCGACCATGGTAATGGAATGAAAACTACATATTCACATATGTCATCAATTAATGTACAAGCAGGTCAAACAATTACAGCAGGTACAAAAATCGGTGTGATGGGTTCTACTGGTGATTCAACAGGTGTTCATTTACATTTTGAATTATTCATGAATGGTAGTGTTGCAAATCCGCTTGATTATTTGTGAGAATAGATTCAAGCAGCCTTCGGAAAATGGTTCCGGAGGCTGTTTTAATGAGAATACATATGAATTTTGTATCATATCTAGCTACAGCCCGAGTGCATTTTAACAACCTCTTGATTATCATCATTTTATTAAAGGAAGAGCATAAAAGAACATAAGAGGCCCAACAGGTGCTTTTGCTATTCTATAGGAAAGAGTTGTTAGAATGCATAAAAAGATGAATTACACATGCTATCATGATAAAGTATTATGTAGGCATGTTTTTATTTCACACAATTAAATCGCGTTTTTAATATATGATTTTTTAACCAAATAATAAGTTAAAGGAGATTTTAATATGGAGAAAAAGATCCTTGTCGTAGACGATGAAAAACCAATTGCAGACATTATCGAATTTAATTTGAAGAAAGAGGGCTTTGACGTACATTGTGCTTACGACGGAAATGATGCCTTACTTAAAGTAGAAGAACTTCAACCAGATTTGATTTTACTTGATATTATGTTGCCGGGGCGTGATGGCATGGAAGTATGTCGAGAAGTACGAAAAAAATATGAAACACCTATTATTATGTTAACCGCTAAAGATTCCGAAATAGATAAAGTACTAGGGCTTGAACTTGGAGCGGATGACTATGTCACTAAACCATTTAGTACGCGCGAATTGTTAGCACGTGTTAAAGCTAACTTAAGAAGACAGCAAACCCTAGTAACGCAAAGCCAGGAAGAAGAGGAAGAAACGAAGGAAATATCAGTCGGTTCTTTAACGATTCATCCAGATGCATACGTTGTTTCAAAACGTGGAGAAACAATTGAATTGACACATCGAGAGTTTGAATTATTGCATTACTTAGCGAGACATATTGGACAGGTTATGACACGTGAACACTTACTTCAAACAGTATGGGGCTATGATTATTACGGTGACGTTCGTACAGTGGATGTTACGGTTCGTCGTTTAAGAGAAAAGATTGAAGATAATCCAAGTCATCCGGGTTGGATTGTAACACGAAGAGGAGTAGGCTATTACTTACGCAATCCTGAACAGGAGTAAAACAAATGAAAAAAGTAGGTTTTTTTCGTTCGATCCATTTAAAATTTGTCTTGATATATGTATTGCTTATTCTTGTAGCGATGCAAATTATCGGTGTTTATTTTATTGATCGATTAGAAAAGCGTCTCATTGAAAACTTCCAGGAATCCATGGAAGAAAAAGTAAATCTGTTAGCGTATAACGTCGAAGAAGAAATGTTGGAAAAACGGGATGAGAAATCACCTAGTTTAGAAGATGATATTCAATCTATTTTAGCTGATTTTGCATCGAATGATATTTATGAAGTACGTGTTATTGATAGTCGTAGTCGTATTATTGGTACATCTGATCCTAATCAAGGAATTGTTGGGAAAAGAACAACAGAGACAATGATTAAACAAACACTAGCACTAGGAAAAGAGAACAGTACAGTAAAAGTACAACAAGATACTAATAACCGCGTATGGGTTTTATCAAAACCAATTGAGTCAAAAAGTGAAACGATTGGTGCGATTTATTTAGAAGCAAAAATTGAAAATGTATTTGTTCAATTACGTGAAATTAATAGTATTTTCGCGACAGGAACGGCTATTGCTCTTGTAGTAACAGCGGTTCTAGGAATCTTGCTCGCTCAGACTATTACAAGACCTATGTCTGATATGAGAAAACAAGCTTTAGCTATGGCAAAAGGTAATTTCTCACGAAAAGTTAAAGTATATGGCGATGATGAAATTGGTCAATTAGCTATTACATTTAATAGTTTGACGAAAAAATTACAAGATGCTCAATCTACGACAGAAGGTGAGCGAAAGAAGCTATCGTCGGTTCTTGCCTATATGACCGATGGTGTTATCGCTACAGATCGTAAAGGAAGAGTTATTCTAATTAATGAACCAGCTGCTCAATTATTAAATGTTTCACGTGAAACAGTGCTTTCCATACCAATCGTTTCATTGTTAGGATTAGAGGATGATTATTCGTTCGAGGACTTACTTAATCAACAAGACTCGCTCATTCTCGATTTTAGTACGTCTGAAGAGCATTATGTTCTTCGAGCAAATTTCTCTGTCATCCAAAAGGAAACGGGATTTGTAAATGGATTAATCACAGTTCTCCACGACATTACAGAACAAGAGAAGATCGACTATGAGCGTCGTGAATTCGTTGCAAATGTTTCACACGAATTGCGTACGCCATTAACGACAATGCGAAGTTATTTAGAAGCATTAGCGGATGGTGCATGGAAAGATGAGTCCATCGCTCCTAACTTTTTAAGCGTTACACAGAATGAAACAGAAAGAATGATTCGACTTGTAAACGACTTATTACAGTTATCGAAAATGGATAGTAAGGACTATCGTTTAAAGAAGGATTGGGTGAATTTTAGCGATTTCTTTAATCATATTATTGACCGTTTTGAGCTTGGTAAGGAAGGTCATATTACATTTAGGCGTAATGTACCGCGGAAAGCAATTTTTGTCGATATTGATGAGGATAAGATTACGCAAGTTCTTTATAATACCATTTCCAATGCAATGAAATATTCTCCCGAAGGTGGTCAGCTCACATTCAATTTAAAGGAACTAGATGGATATATTGAAGTTAGCATACAAGATGAAGGTGTAGGTATACCTAAAGATAAATTAGAGAAAATTTTTGATCGATTCTACAGAGTAGATAAAGCTCGTACAAGAAATCTAGGTGGTACTGGACTAGGGTTAGCTATAGCGAAAGAAATGGTTGTCGCTCATGGGGGTAATATTTGGGCGACAAGTAAAGAAGGAAAAGGAACAACTATTTTCTTTACGCTTCCTTATGATCTAGACCAAGAGGATGAGTGGTTATGAATAAAGAAGCAATCAAGACAATCGTTCTCACATTATTAGTCAGTTCTAGTGTATTTTTAACGTGGAGTATATGGACGTATTCTCCTAACATCGAAACAATGGATCCAAAGAATTTAATTCCAGAAGTAGCTATTTCGAACAAGAAACAGGTATCAGAAATTATAAAACCCTCATTAATCATGTTTCATGATGAAGAAAATCATTACGGAAGTACAAGTGATGAAACAATTAATATGGTTTTAAATGAAATGAGCGATTGGACTTTCTATGATTTTAAAGATGTCACTAGCAATGTGCCAGCGCATAAATTCCAAGATTTCATTCATAAAACAGGAATGAGTGAATTAGTCTTCACTGATAGTATTCCATTTTCTCTTTATCGAAAAGTTATCAAGGTAGAAGACCGAGAACTTCGTGGTGATAATATTGAGTTTGATCGAATTCTAATTGGTTCAGGATTGGAGAATGGTGAAAAAAACGAGGTATATTTTGTTTCTACTGAGAAGCAACGTATTTACAAGTTTAGTGTAAGTGCTAGCGATTTGAAAGATCTAGCAAGGCAAATGGAAGAGGAATCAAAAAAATTAGACCATTATAAGGTTATACAGGTTACGGCAAGCAAGTACTTATATGTACCAGAAAATAAAGGTCAATATTATAAATATAAATATCATGCAGAACTATTGGATGTAAGTAAATTCAAAAATGCGCTATTTCCAGACCCAACTGTTGTGAAATCTGATAAAACGACTAGAGGAGAAGAATTTACAGATGGATCAACGATTATGAAGGTGTATAACGACAAGATGGTACTTGAATATGTCAATCCCGGATTAAAGTATAGTTATGCAACTGCATTACCCGACCTGATAGAAAGAAGTATTTCTTTCATAAATGAACATTCAGGATGGGAAGATAGTTATCGCTTTGCGGAGCTAAATGAAGAGGAGCAGAAATCAGTATTTCGATTATATGTGAATGGATTGCCAACTTTTAGTGATTTAGGTATGTCTGAGATTGTCCTAACCTGGGTAGATGACGAATTAAGTAATTATAGTCGACCATATTTTTCATTAGATTTTGCATTTCAATCAGAAAAAAATGCCGTTACGCTTCCTTCTGGTGAAGAGATATTCCAAGAACTAAAAAAATCACCTGAATTTGAGCCTGAATTTGAGCCTGAATTACTACAGGATCTGACGATCGGCTATAAAATGGTAAAAGATATGGAAGAAACTCAATCATTATTTGTCTCCTTAGAACCAGCTTGGTTTTATAAATATGATGGGAAATGGGAACAATTTACGTCTGATCAAAATGGAGGAATGGGTCGTGGATTGGAGTAAAACGAAAACAATTTTCATTATTGTTTTTCTTATTCTAAATATGTTCCTTCTATATCAATATGTTGAAAAGAAAGATTCTAGTGATTATGATTACTTGACAGAATCGACCATTGAAGATTCTTTAAAAGAAAATGGTATTACGTATAAAACATTGCCTAAACAAACGAATAAAGAACAGTATTTAAGTGCAAAGAGTAAAGATTTTTCAGATGACGATTTAAAAAAGCTTAAAAATCAAGATGCGACTAGATTAAGCCCACAAAAGATTTATTCTAAATTAGATAAGCCATTTCAGTTAGAAGAGAAGATCCACTCTGAAGCATTAGATAATTTCGTAAAAGAAAATGTATTGTATGGAGACCGTTATCGATTTTGGAAAGTCGATGGAAGTACGATTATTTATTATCAAACATACAACGAAAAGATGATTTATAATAATGACAGTGCTAAGTTAGTGTTGTCTATAAATGATAATCAAGTTCAATCATATGAACAAACATATTTAGAAGATATTGATAAACAAGCAAACGAACAAGAAGATGTAGTAAAGGCGATTAATGCAATTGAAGCCTTGTTTTACAAAGATCATATTCCGTCTAATAGTGAAATTACAGATGTGGAGTTAGGCTATATAAACTTAATTCAGTATGCATCGGCATCGCATATCTTAACACCAACATGGCATGTTGAAGTAGACAAAAAAGAAGATTTGTTTGTAAATGCTCTAGATGGAAGAGTTATTGAGTTTGAAGAAGAGCCTGATGTTTCCGAGGAAATGAATAAAAATGGAAATGGCTCAGAACAAATAATATTGGAGTGAAGATTCATGACAATGCATTTTAGCGTTCTCGCAAGCGGGAGTACGGGAAATGCGTTTTATGTAGAAGCGGAAGATCAGCGTTTTCTAGTAGATGCTGGCTTAAGTGGTAAAGGAATGGAAGGTTTATTTCAGCAAATCGGTAGAAATCTTTCAAATCTTACCGGCGTTCTAGTTACGCATGAGCATAGTGACCATATTAAAGGTCTTGGTGTAATTGCTCGTAAATATAAGCTACCTATCTACGCAAATGAAAAAACGTGGCATGCAATGGAAGGCTCAATAGGGGAAATTCCAACCGAACAGAAGTTTACATTTGATATGGGAACGGTCAAAACATTTGGCAGCTTAGACATTGAATCATTTGGTGTCTCTCACGATGCTGCAGATCCAATGTTTTACGTATTCCATCATAATGGTAAGAAGGTAGCACTAATGACGGATACTGGCTATGTGAGTGATCGTATGAAGGGTGTTATTGCCAATGCAGATTGTTTTGTATTTGAAAGTAATCATGATGTTGGCATGCTACGAATGGGGCGTTATCCGTGGAGCGTAAAGCGAAGAATTCTAAGTGACGTAGGGCATGTATCGAATGAGGATGCAGCTCTCGCGATGAGTGAAGTAATCGGTGACCAAACTAAGCGCATTTACTTGGCGCATTTAAGTCTCGATAATAATATGAAAGATTTAGCTCGTATGTCTGTTGCACAAACATTGGAAAGTAAGGGTTTCATTATAGGTGATGGTTTTTCACTATATGATACTGATCCGAAAGTGGCGACGGAATTAGTAACTGTATAAGGATAAGGGGGATGTCCAATGGGCATCCGCTTTTTTTATTGTTTACCAGGAAAATATAAAAAAATTCGTTGTTGATCACTTTAAATAAAGCGGTTCTAAGCCCAGCTCCGAGCACCCAACGCCTAGTGAACAAGTCAACTATGAAATGCTGAAACGGCCTTAAACGGATGCTCTGCGCTTTTTTTATACAAAATAAGGTGAAATTAAGAATGATAAAAAACGGCTATAATAATTAAGAATACGAAATGAAAGAAAGGACTGAGAGAATTGGATTATTACGATCAAAAACCAAGTAGAAATACGGGAAGTAAATGGGGCTATTTTTTCTCAGCTTTAATAGGTGTTATTATCGGCGGTATTCTAGTAGCAACGGTTCTTCCTGCACTTGGACTTATGAATTCTACTACTGGCGGTAATGGAAATAGTATAAATCAAACGTCAGGTTCTAAACAAAATGTATCTGTGAATATTACAAGCGCCGTAACAGAAGCCTATGATATCGCAGCAGATGCGGTTGTTGGTATTACGAATATTCAAGAAGCCACCATCTTATCTAAAGGTGGAGAAGCTGGAACAGGGTCAGGTGTTGTTTACAAAAGAGAGGATGGAAAGGCTTTTATAGTGACCAACCACCACGTAATTGAAGGTGCTTCACAATTAGAAGTATCACTTTCAGACGGTACAAAAATACCAGCCAAAATACTAGGAAGTGATGTGTGGACAGATTTAGCCGTAATTCAAGTAGATGCAAGTAAAATAAAAACAGTTGCTGAATTTGGTGATTCTTCTTCACTAAAACCAGGTGAACCTGTTTTAGCAATTGGAAATCCACTTGGTTTGCAATTCTCTGGATCAGTTACGCAAGGCGTTATTTCAGGGCTAGAGAGAACCATTGAAATGGATATTAATGAGGACGGTATTGTAGATTGGAATTCAGAAGTAATTCAAACGGATACCGCCATTAACCCTGGTAATAGTGGTGGTGCACTTGTGAATTTAAAAGGGCAAGTGATTGGGATTAATTCCATGAAAATTGCACAACAAGCTGTTGAAGGAATTGGTCTATCTATTCCAATAAACTCAGCAATTCCAATCATCGATGATATAGAGAAGTTTGGTGAAGTCAAACGTCCATATCTTGGAGTAAGCTTAGCACCAGTTGAACAAATTACACAGTATCATCGAGAAAATATACTTAAGCTACCAGCCAAAGTAACAACTGGTGTGGCAATTGTAGATGTTCAACCAAATTCACCAGCAGCAAGAGCAGGAATAAAACCATATGATGTAATTGTTGAAATGGATGGAAAGGAAATTAAAGATTTAGTATCCTTCCGAAAACATCTATATGAAGACAAAAAGATTGGTGAAGACTTAAAAGTAAAATTCTATCGTAATGGTAAATTGGAAAGTGCGACGATTAAATTACAGGAAAGTGAAACAATATAGAAGCTGAAAAGAGTCGTGAAAGCGGCTCTTTTTTTATAAAGCTATAGGAATCTTTCTGCATTTCTTATTGTTGATAACTTTAGCATATATGCTATGATGACTAGTGTGATGAACAAGATGTGTATAACTTTACTAGTTGTGGATAAAATTTCGCATTTTTGAGAAAAATATAATTATTGTAGATGTATAAAAAGTAGGGAAGCACTACTAATTGGAGGATAGAAATATGATTAATTGTTGTAAAGAACACGTAGAATTAGCTCTAGATGTTATGGTGGATGAGCATGAAGTAGCTCCAGTGCTTAAGGAGTTAACAGACGAAGAAAAGTTGTCCACAACCTGTGAATATTGTGATAATAAAGCTATATATGTAGTAGGGAACTGATATTCCCATACGAAATGTGGACATCTAATGTGGATATGTGGATAAGTCCTGTGGACAAGTTGTTTGTAATATGTTTGTAAAGTGAGGATACCTGTGAATATCTCAATTATCACCGTAGGAAAATTAAAAGAAAAATATTTAAAACAAGGCATTGCTGAATATACGAAAAGACTTTCAGCATATGCCAAAATAGATATTATTGAACTACCAGATGAAAAAGCACCTGAAAATTTAAGTGAAACAGATATGCTGATCGTCAAACAAAAAGAAGGAGAACGCATTTTAGCAAAAATTTCTCCTGATACTCATGTTATCGCACTAGCTATTGAGGGTAGCATGAAAACCTCTGAACAACTAGCAGAAAATCTTGATAAATTAGCAACGTACGGAAAGAGTAAAATTGCTTTTGTCATTGGTGGATCGCTAGGTTTAAGTGATGAAGTAATGAAACGTAGTAATGAGACGTTGAGCTTCTCGAAAATGACATTTCCTCATCAGTTGATGAGGTTGATTTTGGTGGAGCAGATTTATCGGGCTTTTCGGATTAATCGGGGAGAACCATACCATAAGTAATAGCGCTTTTAATATTTGTTAAGGAAACAGTCCGACTAAGTATTTAGTAGGGCTGTTTTCCTTTATTAAAGAAACGATAAAAAAAAAAGACCGGACGCATCCAGTTTCCTTAAATATATGCCTCAGCGATGCACACCTATTAGTTTTTTAAAAAATTATCACATAAAAAAGTAGAGTATAACTCATATTTTGCCTCCCTCATTATGGAAAGACTTTAAAAAAGAAAAATGTTGAGAAGAATTTCGACGTTTCGTCTATGATCTAATAGATAAGCGTTTGAATTTCTAAATGTTTTTATTTATGGTAAAAACATTTTATATACACATTTTATTGATAGAGTTTTCTATAAGGACGTGAAGGAAATGGCTGTCTTGAGAAAGTATTTTAAAAAGAATTTATTAACACAAATGACTTTACTAATTATTGTGGTGATCCTTATTAGCACAGTATTAGTGAGTGTGCTCTTTTCTTTTATGATAGATAATCTTGTTAAACAGTATATGGGGGAGCAGGCTTTGATAGTGGCGGAGCTTGCTGCGCAAAATGAGGAAATTATCCAAGCCTTTGATGATGAAAATCCGTCTTTGGTCATTCAAAGGATTTCGGAGCAGATTCATCGCACGACAAATGCAGATTATGTTACGATTGCGAATCGACAGAACATTCGTTACTCCCACCCCAACCCTGAAAACATCGGAAAACCCACAGCTACAAGTAATGAGCCTGTTTTCCAACAGGGAGAATCTATCATCTATAGTGGAAATGGTGTATCAGGGCCAGCGATTAAAGCGAAGGCACCTATTTTTAATGAGCAAGGGGATGTCATAGGTGTGTCTTCAGTTGGATTTTTAATTAACAATGTAGAAAAACAAATAGGTGATTATCATCAAAAACTAATTCAGTTAGCTATTATTCCATTGATTATCGGATTTAGCGGTGCGATTCTAATTGCTCGACGGTTAAAAAAACTGACATTTGGTTTAGAGCCTGAGGAAATTTCCTTTATGTTTAAAGAAAAAGAGGCGACAATTGAATCGATTACTGATGCAACGATTACAGTGAATACGGATAAGAAAATTACGTCAATGAATAAGCGAGCCCGGGGATTATTTTACAGTGAGTCGTTGATGATTGATTCTGTAATTACGGAGGGAAGATTGAACAATTACATTGATGAAGTCATTGAATCCAATCAGTCCCAAACGAACAAAAAGCTACTAATTGATAAAAATCTTTACGTGCTTGATGCATCACCTATTTCAGCTAATAATCGTGTCAAAGGAATTGTTTTGACGATTCGTCCACTGTCAGAGATTAAGCAGCTAACAAATGAATTTTCTAAAATTAGTGATTTTACAGAAAATATGCGTGCTCAAAATCATGAATTTCTAAACAAGTTGAATACGATTTACGGTTTATTAATGCTTCAGCAATATGATCGCGCGTTAAAAATTGTGTCGAATGAAGTAAGCGAACGACAGGATATTATTTCTTTTTTAATGACATCGGTAAAGGATCCTTTAATTGCGGCATGTCTATTAGGGAAAGTCAATCGTGCAAAGGAGTTGCATGTGCAGCTAACAATCGATGAGGAGAGTCGCTTGGATTTTGTGTTCGATGAGGTTAAATCGAACCATTTTGTACCGCTGATTGGTAATGTGATAGAAAATGCGGTGGAAGCGGCGAGATTACATAGTGGGCATAACGCTCAAGTAAAGGTATCGTTTACGGACTTAGGGAAGGACATTGTTTTTGATATTGAGGATAACGGCCCAGGGATTCCTGTTGAATTAGAAGAACATATTTTTCAAACAGGATTTACGTCAAAGCAAGGTGAAAATCATGGTTTAGGTTTGGCAATTGTAAAAAATGCACTCGAAGTCTTAAATGGACAAATTTATATTGATAAAAGTGAGCTTGGGGGAGCACGATTTACGATTGTTATTCCGCAGGAAATTTGGGCTCAATAGGAGGGGCTGGAATGATAAATGATACAACGATTAATGTAATCATTGTCGAAGATGATTTGGATGCAGTGAATATTTACAAGCACTTTACGAATCAATTAGAAGGATTTCATGTTATTGCTACGGCAAGTTCTGGCACTCAGACTTTGCAAATTTTAAATATGATTCAACCACATTTAATTTTATTGGATGTTTTTTTACCGGATATGAATGGGATTGAGCTATTACGAGAAATTCGTAAAAAATATCATGGAATTGATGTCATTATGATTACAGCAGCTAATGATACAGAAACTGTGAGTGAAGCTATTCGTGGCGGAGCTTTTGGATATCTTATTAAGCCAATTATTATTGATAAACTGATTGCAACTTTAAATAGATTTAAGACTGTTCGAGAAAAGTTGAAAAAAAATAATGTTATGAATCAGGAGCATGTCGACCGATTATTTCAATCCAATCAAAAGGATGTACCTGAGCAGGTGAAGCAGAAAGCTCCGTATCCAAAGGGAATTGATAAGCACACATTAAAATTAGTAAGAAATCATATTCAAATATTAGCAACAAGTATAAGTGCAGATGAATTAAGTCAAATAGTTGGCATCAGCTATTCAACGATACGACGCTATTTAGAATATCTCGTTTCCTTAAATGAGATGGAAGTGGAAAATGGTTACGGTAGTGTAGGGAGACCTGAAAGAAAGTATAAGCGTGTAAAACAAGCAGCAATAGATGAGTAAGACTCATTTTTGCTGTTTTTTTGTGTGTGAAAAATATGAAAAAAATGATGATAATAGAAAAAATAGATAATATATTCAAAATCCCTTAATTTTGTCGAAAAAATGCTAATATTTTAAAAATAAAACGTTTTCAAAAAATAATTAGGGTTGTCAACGAATGGAGGGGCATATATGTTATCATTTTTAGGATTTGCTATGGTAGCGGTATTCATGTATTTAATTATGGCAAAGCGTCTGTCGGCTTTAGTAGCCATAATGATTGTACCGATTATTTTCGCTATTTTAGGTGGTTTTATCAAAGATTTAGGTCCTATGATGGAAGCTGGCGTAGAAAATGTGGCTATGACAGCAATTATGATTTTATTCGCGATTTTATACTTTGGGATTATGATCGATACCGGATTATTTGATCCATTAATTAAGAAAATTTTACAGATAGTAAAGGGAGATCCACTAAAGATTGTCATGGGGACAGCCGTTTTATCGATGATGGTTGCATTAGATGGGGATGGAACAACTACATACATTATTACGGTTTCGTCTTTATTGCCTTTATATAAGAGATTAGGGATGAATCGTTTAGTGTTAGCTACAACGGCGATGCTTTCGATGGGGGTTATGAATATGACTCCTTGGGGTGGAGCTTCTGCGATGGCAATGGCTTCTCTTGGCTTAGATTCTTCAGAAGTATTTATTCCTATGATTCCAATAATGGCATTTGGACTTGTGTGGGTGCTTGTAGCAGCCTTCTTATTAGGGATGATGGAACGTAAACGTATCGGAGTAATTGAGATTGATGACTCTGAAACTGAAAAATTAGATGAAAGTTTAACAGGGACAGTAGCTTATAAACGACCAAAATTAGTATGGTTTAACTTAGCTTTAACGATTACATTAATGGTCTGCTTAATCCTAGATTTCATGTCGTTAGGTCTTTTATTTATGATTGCATTGGCAATTGCACTAGTAGTGAATTATCCAGACTTAACACTACAGCAAGAACGATTACTTTCACACTCTAGAAATGCATTGGCAGTAGTTTCAATTGTTATTGCTGCTGGGATTTTCTCTGGCATTATGTCTGGAACAGAAATGGTCGATGCGATGGCGCAAACTTTAGTAACGATTATTCCGCCTGCGTTAGGACCTTATTTAGCGATTATTGTTGCATTCTTAAGTGCGCCATTTACATTTTTCATGTCTAATAATGCCTTTTATTTTGGGGTTCTGCCAATCTTGGCACAAACCGCTGAAGCTTACGGGATTAGTGCAGCAGAAATTGCACGTGCATCTTTAATAGGACAGCCTGTACACGTACTTAGTCCACTAGTAGCTGCTGCGCATTTAATGATTGGATTAGTCGGCACAGAATTCGGAGATTTACAGCGATTTGCTATAAAATGGGCTTTTGGGACAGTAACTGTTATGACGATTGCCGCCTTAGTATTAGGTGTTATCTCAATTGGATCTTGATTAGAGGGGTCAAGTATTTCTTTATTACTTAATCGTGAACCTCTAGAGTTTAATTATATTAATATATGAAATCATTCATATAAAATATGTATGAGAAATGCAATAACAAATTATTAAAATACTTAAATTTCCAAATAGATAAGTGAATAAAAATAGAGCTAAATTGTTGCAAGTTTGTGAACAGAGGTCCATTATATAAGTGTAATCATTTGTACAAATTGTGAACAATTAGATTTATTTTAGTATTGTAATAGATATTAACAACGTGTAGAAAGACTTGAATTTTACTTACTATTTGGAGGGATTCTCTATGACTCAATATTTTTCATTAAACAAAAGTTATATAAATGGTGAATGGGTTGAAGGGGAAACTGGTCGTACATATAACGATTTAAACCCATTTGATGATACCGTAGTTGCTAATATTTCAATTGCTTCAAAAGCGCAAGTAGATTCTGCATTTGAAGCAGCAAATACAGCGCAAAAGGAATGGGCAAAAAATGCCGAACTTCGTAAAACTGTTATTGAAAAGGTAATTGCTTACTTTAAAGAACACCAACAAGAAATTGTTGATGTATTAGTTTTAGAGTCTGGTAGTAGTGTACTAAAAGGTAATGTAGAAGTTAGCTTTACTATTGCTGATTTAGAAGAATCATTAAAAATAGTCGACCAAGTTGGCAAAGTAAAAACAGTTGAATCAGTTATTCCTGATAAATTGAATAAAGTTTATCGCTTACCACTTGGTGTCATTTCATCTATTTCGCCTTTTAATTTCCCGCTATATTTATCTATGCGTACCATTGCACCAGCATTAGCATTAGGGAATGCTGTTGTGCATAAAGCAGATCTTCAAACAGGCATTTCAGGCGGCTCTGTTATTGCAAAAGCATTTGAAGAAGCTGGCGTTCCAGCAGGTGTATTCAATTCTATTCTTGCTGATATACCTGAAATCGGAGATACAATGATTACCAATCCGCATTCAAAATTAATTAGCTTCACAGGTTCAACTGGCGTTGGTAAACATATTGGGAAAGTTGCAGGAGAATTGTTGAAACGTACCGCACTAGAACTAGGTGGAAATAACCCATTCGTTGTGTTGAAAGATGCAGACGTGGATCAAGCAGTAAAATCGGCCATCATGGGTAAATACTTACACCAAGGTCAAATTTGTATGAGTATTAATCGTATCATTGTACATGAAGATCTATATGATGAATTCGCTAGTAAGTTTGTAGAACATGCAAAACAAATTCCATATGGTAATCCAAAAGATCCATCAACAATCATTGGGCCGCTTATTAACCATGCACAAATGGATAAAGTATTAGGCTTTATCGAAGAAGCAAAAGCGGAAGGCAATGAATTGTTATTAGAGGGTAAACGTGAAGGCAATATTCTAACACCATTCATCTTCGGTAATGTCAAAAATGATAGTAGTTTAGCACGAAGAGAATTCTTTTCTCCAGTTGTGTCACTTATTAAAGCGTCCTCTGATGAAGAAGCTATTCTAATTGCTAATGACACTGAATATGGTTTAAGTTCTGCTGTTTTCACAAGTGATTTAGCACGTGGCGAAGAAACCGCAGTACAAATTGAAGCTGGTATGACACATGTGAATGACCAAACTGTTAACTGCTTCTCCAATATTCCATTTGGCGGTATGAAGGGTAGCGGAATCGGCCGCTTCGGTAATCCATGGATTATTGATGAATTTACACAGGCGAAATGGGTATCTGTCCAAGTAAAACCAATGAACTATCCATTCTAAGTTGCTGATCACGATCTTAAAATGTCAATAGAGGATGTCCTAAAAGTATAGATTTTGGGGCATCCTTTTTTTTATTGAGGGCGTTATCATAGCAGTTCCCTTTGTGGGATATGCTCATGGTAATGCCTTTTTTTGCTATATCTTAGTATGATAGGGTGTATATATTGACACTAGGTAGTTTGCTGAACCAATTTTTAGGTTTTCGTTGCCTTAGATCATCAATTAATCTTACAAATAACATTCAAATAGTATTCCCTTATAAAATACTGAAACTATTTAAAAATAAAAAAATCTTTTATTTTCAATATCATTACTGCTTGAAATTTTATCGATATATAGTATTAA
>NZ_JBALMO010000019.1:0-20897 GCF_036963345.1 Bacillus sp. JJ722 | reverse complement strand
ATATAGTATTAAATAAGTGTTTGTCCAATAAATACAATTGTGTTCAACTAAAAAACATATTATAATTAAAAAATATTTTCAGGTGCGATATGCAAAAGAACATACAGAATATTTCTAATTATTAAGAATAAGTAGTGAAGAATGATTTTAGCGGAAGCTTTTAAATAGAAGAAAGTGACGACTGTTTTATCATTTGAACACTGAATAGAGAGTGTAGTCGTAGCTTGCCTGATATTACGACTATAGAGGAAGAAGGGAACGTAATGGCAAACAAAGAAATGAAGAGAGGTCTGGAAGCTCGTCATATCCAGATGATTGCTTTGGGCGGTACAATTGGTGTTGGTCTATTTATGGGTTCATCCAGTACGATTCAATGGACCGGTCCGTCAGTACTACTTGCTTATGCAATCTCAGGGGTTTTTATATTTTTCATTATGCGTGCAATGGGGGAAATGCTATATTTAGAGCCAAGTACAGGTTCCTTTGCGACCTTTGGTCATAAGTATATACATCCATTAGCAGGTTATGTGACTGCTTGGAGTAACTGGTTTCAGTGGGTTATTGTTGGGATGTCTGAAATTATTGCAGTGGGGACATACATGCATTACTGGTATCCAGATTTACCTGCTTGGATTCCGGGTATCATCGCAATGGTGATTCTCGGTGCAGCGAACTTAATTTCTGTTAAATCATTTGGTGAATTTGAATTTTGGTTTGCGCTGATAAAAATCGTTACAATTGTATTAATGATTGTTGCAGGTTTTGGACTTATTTTCTTCGGTATTGGTAATGGCGGTGACGCAATCGGATTATCTAACCTTTGGGAAAACGGTGGCTTCTTTGCTGGAGGCTGGTCGGGGTTTTTCTTTGCTCTATCGTTAGTTGTAGCAGCTTATCAAGGTGTCGAACTACTTGGGATTACAGCTGGTGAAGCAAAAGATCCACAAAAAACGTTAACTAAAGCGATTCAAAGTACTATATGGCGTATTTTAATCTTCTATATTGGTGCGATTTTTGTTATTGTTACGGTTTACCCTTGGGATCAACTAGATTCAATTGGAAGCCCATTTGTTGCAACTTTTGCAAAAGTTGGTATTACCGCTGCAGCTGGAATTATTAACTTTGTTGTAATCACAGCTGCCATGTCTGGCTGTAACAGTGGTATTTACAGTGCGGGACGTATGCTTTATACATTGGGAATGAATGGACAAGCACCAAAATTCTTTACGAAACTAACTCATAATGGAGTGCCTTTACTTGGTACATTTGGTGTGCTAGTTGGTTTATTACTTGGCGTTATTTTAAGTTTTATTGCACCAGAAAATTTATTTGTGCATGTATATAGTGCAAGTGTACTTCCTGGTATGGTTCCGTGGTTTGTCATTCTGATTAGTCAAATTCGATTCAGAAAAATAAAAGGAGCCGAAATGGAAAATCATCCATTCAAAATGCCTTTTGCACCGGTAACAAATTATTTAACGATTTTCTTTTTAATTATGGTGTTAATTGGCATGTGGTTTAATGATGAAACACGTATGTCACTGATTATAGGAATTGTGTTCCTAACTATCATTGTCATTAGTTTTTTCGCTTTTGGGATTGGCAAACGTGCGCCATTAAATACTCAAACAGGTGATGAAATCACTAATAAATAAATCACCAATAAAATTATATAATATTAGTAAAGTAGGGACAGTCATGATACTTGTCCCTATTTTTATTTTCTAAAAAAAGTCACTTAGACATGCAGTAGAGTACCGTATCACAAATAGTGGCCAACCGCCCCTTTGTTGTAAACCCACCACTTATCCAGTATACTTTTTCTAAAGAATAATGGATATTACATAAATAAAGGATGATTAAAGATGACGTTCGAAGAAGTATTGCCACGTTTGAAAAATGGTGAAAAAGTAATTCGTGAAGGATGGCCTGGCGCGGAATTGTACGTGAAACTTGTGGGCCAAAGTGAACACGATGGAGAGAATTTAAACCCGTATTTTTTAATTAATGTACAAGGTGAAGGTTATACAATGTTCACACCTACTGTATGTGACTTATTGGCTGAAGATTGGAAAATCGTTGAATAAAAATAATACCAGAGCCCATGAGCAATCGTGGGCTTTTTGATGTAATTAAGATAGAATTTCCGAAAGTATGAAATGACATCGACTTTTGCCATAACTGGTAATCAGTCTTGTTTTTCTAATGAGGGTGATGTTATGAAATTTGAAGAGTATGCAGGAAAGATGGTATTTATGACGGGAGCTGCATCAGGGATTGGCCAAGCTCAAGCCATAGCCTTTTTGGAAAATGGAGCAAATGTATTTGCACTTGATATGGATGAGCAAGGATTATTAGATATAAAAAAGAAATATGGTGAACGCTTCAATTTTAAAGTTGGCAGTGTATGTAAGACGGAAGATGTTAAACAAGCCGTTGAAAATGCGTTAGCTAAAACGGAGTCAATTGACATCTTATTGAATACAGCTGGTGTTTTAGATGGCTTTGCGAAAACACTCGATACGGACGAAGCGCTTTGGGATCGAATTATGGATACGAATGTGAAGGGTACTTACTTGGTGACCAATGCCATTTTACCTCATATGTTGAAACAAAAATCGGGGATCGTTGTAAACATGGCCTCTATTGCAGGACTTGTAGCTGGGGGCGGTGGTGCTGCTTACACGGCATCGAAGCACGCCATTATTGGCTATACAAAACAGTTAGATTATGATTATTGCCGTGAAGGAATACGAGCGAATGCAATTGCTCCCGGGGCTATTCAAACGCCGATGAACAAGGCTGATTTTGAAGGCAACGGCGAAATGGCAAAATGGGTAGCTGAAGAGACACCTGCGGGACGTTGGGCGCAACCAAGTGAGGTAGCAAATCTAACACTTTATTTGGCAAGTCAAGCAGCTGATTATATGCATGGAACAACCGTGCCGATTGATGGTGGCTGGATCATGAAATAGCATTTTCAATGATAGGTTCTTCTGTTATAATACGCTGGTAAGCAAAATTTTGCTTGCACTACGGCACTTTTGGTAGAGCGAAAGACTCTGTCTTCCTTTGGTCGTAGTTATTACTAAAGTAGCGTATAGTTGCTTTACAAAGGAGAATTTAAATTGAATACGTCTATTTCAAAAGATTCATCACGTACGTCAGTAAGTGAACTTACAAAGACGTCACTTGTAGCTGCCTTATATGTGGCAGTGACAGTTGTACTATCTGTCATCAGCTTTGGTGCAGTACAATTGCGATTATCGGAGATGTTCAACTATTTAGCGTTGTATAATAAACGTTATGTCGTTGCAGTCACATTAGGAGTTATACTTGCAAATTTCATGTCGCCTACGTGGGTGCTTGATGTACCGATTGGTGGTATTTCAACATTTCTTGTATTAATTTTGTGTCGTGCAGTTACCAAGAAGATTACAAATGATATTTTGAAAATGGTCATTACCGCATTGATTTTCGCGGTATCGATGTTTACAGTGGCTGGACAATTAACAATCCTTTATGATCTGCCGTTTTGGCCGACGTATTTAACAGTTGGGATTGGTGAATTATTGTCTATGACCGTTGGTGGTATTGTAATCTATTTTTTAAATAAAAAAATAGATTTAACTAAATAAATTTCAAGGAGGAGTCCAATTGGGCCCTCCTTTTTTTGAAAGGGATTATATTTTGATTAAACGAAACTTTCTTTTTTTAATGCTATACTAGTTAATATTGTAAATTATTGAGGTATATCAGAAAGTTGGATGAGAAATGTATAGAATCGGCGTTGTCGGTCCTAGTTTGTCGGTAAAGCGTATTATTAAATTGGCTAGGGAAAATGAGCAAGAAATGAAATTTATACCTTACCCTTATAAGGCTACAAATGAAGTGGAGAAGATTGTTACAAAGTATGACCATCAGGTAGACTTCTGGCTTTTTTCAGGGTATATCCCGTATAAAATCGCCAAAAAAGTCCTAGTTTCTGATGAAAATTTGGTGTATATACTCTCCACAGAGTCGTGCTTCTACAAAGGTATTATGGATCTTACCTATTCTGAAGGTAAAATGTTAGAGAGAATAAGCATCGATGTAATAGCGGCTACAAGTGAGGCTGAAAAAGCGGGATTGCCACAGTTAGAATTTCCGATTAAGGACATTTTTGTGAAAACATTTGATGTTGATATTGAGCATGAAGAATTGTTTAATTTTCACTATGATTTATGGACGCAAAATAAGACGGAAGGCGCTTTGACTTGCTATCCAGCAGTTTATCAAGAGCTAATTGAAGCTGGTGTCCCAGCATATTGGATTTCACCAACCAAGCATGAAATTTTACAAACCATCAGGATTTTCATGGAAAAGATAAAGACATCCTATTATAAAGACACGCAAATTGGTGTTGAAATGATTGAAATGATTGACTTTGATACAATTAAAGAAAAAATGAGGCCTTACCAGTTACAATATTTGGAGCTTCGTTTGAAGGAAACACTTCTTCAGCTTTGTGAGAAATTAGATGGCTACCTGCTTGAACAAGGGAATGGACGATATTCGATTTTTAGTTCTAGAGGGGCTATTGAGCGAGAGGTTCAAACATTGCAGGAAAAGGTTGAGATCTTGTGTTCCGAAGCTGATACAACCGTTGCTGTAGGCATCGGATTTGGACAAACGGTTTTCTCGGCAGAAGTAAACGCTCATCGTGCACTTCGACAATCTAAAGAAAATGAAAATCTACAGATTGCTATTGTTCAAGATGATGGGACGATTATTGAGTCGGCAGGACAAGAAGGTGAACTCACTTATTCCTATCGTACGGATGATAAAGACTTTCTGGAGAAACTAAAAAAAGGAAATATAAGTGTAAGGACTTTTAAGAAAATAGATGCTTTAATTCGAAAGATGGGCTGGAGTGATTTCACAACAAAGGATTTAGCTTTGCATCTCCAAATGACTGAACGTAATGCACAGAGGATCGTTGCCGATTTGTGTAGAGTAGATTTAGTAGATTGTATTGGTGAGGAATCACAAAGTACACGTGGAAGACCCAAAAAAATATATAGATTGAAATAAGCACCCGATTTGGGTGCTTATTTTTATTCGCATAAACAGGAATGGGGAATAAAAAATGTTGTAAATAATCAAAATTTTTTGTATTATACTAATAACGAAAATTTCGTTATTAGTTCGTTAATTAATGATAACCGAAAGGAAGAAGTCTGTAAAACCGTTTGCATCGTAATCTTTGTATCTGCATTTTATGAACAGAACAATGTATGCATCATTAGGGGATGACAACTTAAGATACTTTGAATACGCTTTCAATGCTTGGGAATATGCAAGCAGATTATTATTGATAAATTAATAGGGGGTAATAGATGATATGGTTTCTGCACGTACTAGAAATTGGATGTTAGTTTTGCTTTTTTTAGGTTGGTCTTTAGGTAATCTGGATCGATTTATTATGAATTATGCCGTCTTGTCAATAACAGAAGACTTACAATTGAGTGCATCATCTACCTGGCTCTTGCTTAGTAGCTTCTTCATCGGATATGCCATTATGCAAATGCCTGGTGGCTGGTTGTCTGATAAGTTTGGTCCTAGAAAAGTTCTTATTTCCTCAGTTATTATGTGGTCCATTTTCACTGCATTGACCGGTGCAGCTTGGTCATTGATGTCTATGATTGTCATTCGTTTCATGTTTGGAATTGGAGAAGGTGGATTTCAGCCGGCCAGCTCTAAAGTAATAGCAAGCACATTTCCTAAAGAAAAGCGCGCTACAGCAATGTCCGTGATGTTATCATCGAGTGCAATTGTTGGACTTATAGTCCCAATTTTATCCGTTACATTACTAACAACAATCGGTTGGCGTGTTACTTTCTTAATAATTGGTTGTATCGGAGCCATTATTGCTGTTCTTTATTGGTACTTTATCAAACTTCCAAATAACGAAGAGGAACAGGCGCAAAAACAAGAAAATACTAATGTTGAAAAAGGTACGTTTAAATTGTTGTTTAAGATGCCGATGATGTGGAGTTTGTTGATTGCTTATTTCAGCTTTTACACAGTTAACTGGGGCCTTGCAACATGGTTACCAACTTACTTAGTTCAAGAACGTGGTCTTGATTTAATTTCACTTGGCTGGTTGCAGATGATTCCAGGATTGTCATCTATTCTTGGGATGTATTTAAGTGGTTACTTCATCGATAAGCTGACAAATGGTCGCGATCGAATAGCAGGAAGTATTGTGTGCGTAATTGTAGGAATTTTATTATATCTCATGTTTAATGCTTCAACTGTAACGAATTTCATGATTTATCAAACGATCATGATGATTTTTATGTCGTTCATCGCTATCCTTCTACCAGCAATCGTTCTTAAAAATTTACCAGCTTCAGTAGCCGGAACTGGCATGGGGATTGTTAATACGGGTGGACAGCTTGCTGGTTTCATTACTCCCCTTACGATTGGATTCATTGTAGATGCATTCAACGGTTCATTTGATGCAGCATTTTGGATGCTGATTGCATTTGCTTTTGTTTGTATGATTGCTCTTTTGACTTTGAATCATAAAAAGGGACAACTACTTGATCAAAACAATGAAGAAGTTGAAGTTACTACTTTGTAAGTAGGAAAACCAAATACAGAAAGGGAGAGATGACTATGAATTTACAAACCTATATTTCTGATACTATTGAGAAAAAAAGAGATAAATTTATTGAATTAAGCGATAAAATATGGGAAACACCGGAAATTTGTTTTGAAGAGCAACAATCGGCTGAGTATTTATGTCATGCATTACAAGAAGAAGGATTTCAGGTGGAAAAAGGAGTTGCTGGACTTCAAACTGGCTTTATCGGTAGTTACGGACATGGGAAGCCCGTTGTAGCCATATTAGGAGAATTCGATGCTTTAACAGGTTTAAGCCAGAAAAAAGGGCTTGCTTATCATGAGCCGGTTATAAGTGGTGGAAACGGGCATGGTTGCGGTCATAACTTATTGGGTGTCGGAGCTTTTGCAGCGGCAGTTGCTATAAAAGATTATATGAAGCAAACTGGCTTACAAGGGACAGTTCGTTATTATGGTTGTCCAGCGGAAGAAGCTGGCTCAGGCAAGGCATATATGGCTACTGCTGGGCTGTTTGACGATGTTGACTTCGCACTTTCCTGGCACCCTGGTACAATGCCAGGTATTATGAATATTAGCTCACTAGCGAATTATTCTGTGCGTTTTAAATTTACTGGAAAGAGTGCGCATGCCGCAGCGGCACCTCATTTAGGGCGCAGCGCTTTAGATGCAGTAGAATTGATGAATGTTGGTGTTAATTATTTAAGAGAACACATGATTCCAGAGGCTCGAGTACATTATGCGATTACGAATACAGGTGGAATTTCTCCTAACGTCGTACAAGCTAATGCAGAAGTCGTTTATTTAATCCGTGCCCCGAAAAAGCAGCAAGTACAAGAGCTTTACGACCGAGTGTACAACATTGCCAAAGGCGCGGCTTTAATGTCAGGAACAACAGTGGAAACCATGTTTGAAGGTACAGCATCGGACTTGTTCCCTAATAAAATTTTAGCAGATGTCATGTACAAAAACTTAGCAGCTGTCGGCGTTCCATCCTATGATGAGCAAGATGAACAGTTTGCTAAAGAAATAATAGAAACACTTTCTGAAGAAGATCGTCATGCCGCTTTCGTAGGAATGAATAAAGAAACGATTAAGCTGGTAAAGAACAAATCTATTATGGATCTGATTGGACCGCCTATTGAGCAGGAATTTACGATGGCTGGTTCCACTGATGTTGGTGATGTTAGTTGGATTGTTCCAACTATGCAATGTATGACAACATGCTGGGCGCTAGGAACACCTGCGCATACTTGGCAAGTAGTATCTCAAGGTGCGATGCCTATCGCTCATAAAGGATTTCTTCAAGCGGGGAAAGTTATCGCTTGCACAGCAATCGAGACAATGGAAAATCTAGAAATCATCGAAAAGGCTAAAGCAGAATTGAAAGATCGATTGGATGGGGAAACATATATTTCGCTAATTCCTGAACAGTTGCGTTCACCTCAAAAAGCATAGCTATTGAAGTAAGCATGATTTGTAAATGATGAGAATCTCCTAGGTTCTCATCATTTTTGCCTCATTTGAAAGGAACGATGTGATTATGGGAGAAGTACAAAAAGTATTACAACAGGTAAGTCATGAAGAGAACACTTATGTACAGGAATGGATAGAAGAATATAGATCTTATGCTAGTCAAGGACAATGCGCAGCCTATATTCCTGCTCTCAAACGGGCAAATCCATCACAGTTAGGTGTCTGCTTGATAGGCGCTGATGGTACAATGATCAAGGCTGGAGACTGGCAAGCATCTTTTACCTTACAAAGTATATCTAAAGTCATTAGTTTTATTGCCGCATGTTTGGATTATGGTATTTCTTACGTTTTAGAAAGAGTAGATGTTGAACCGACAGGAGATGCTTTTAACTCGATTGTTCGCCTAGAGATGCATAAGCCAGGAAGACCTTTTAATCCGATGATCAACGCTGGAGCCATTACAGTTTCATCCTTTCTTGGTGGCAGAACGCCACATGAAAAAGTAGAGTTGCTATGCACATTAATCGAAAAAATAGTAGGAAAGCGACCAACTATCAATGAAGAAGTGTTTCAATCTGAATGGCATACTGCTCATCGAAATCGTGCTTTAGCTCATTATTTAAAAGAGACAGGATTTCTAGAATGTTCTGTAGAAGAAGCTTTAGAAGTCTACTTAAAGCAGTGCTCCATCGAAGTAAACACTGAAGACATAGCCATGATTGGATTAATCCTTGCACATGATGGATATCATCCGATTAGGAAGGAGCAAATCTTCTCAAAAGAAGTGGCACGGTTAACAAAAGCATTGATGGTGACTTGTGGAATGTATAACGCTTCAGGTAAGTTCGCTGCTTTTGTAGGAGTGCCAGCTAAGAGTGGCGTTTCTGGAGGAATATTAACTGCGGTTCCTCCAAGTATTAAATCTCAGGATACCCTATTTCCAAATGGCTGTGGGATAGGGATCTATGGACCAGCTATAGACGAATTTGGTAATAGTGTAGCAGGAGTCAAGCTGTTAAAGCGTATAGTAAAAGAGTGGGATTTTACTATTTTCTGAACCTAATACTTGGACCAAACAAAGAAAGAGCTAATCCCTTAGGGAATTGGCTCTTTTTCATAAATGAAAATATACAAAGAGTGAGGAAGTAGTAAATGAAGTTATATACAAAATTGTAGAATTAAAAAATTGATCAAAATCAACTTTCTTTGGGGATATTCTTATAGAAGAAGTCCCTTACCTCCTCTATATTCAAGCCTAAATCCTTTGCTTCCAATATAAGAGTAATCCATTCTTTATCGAGCATAATGTTCATCTTCTCCTCTTGAAAAACACTTTTTATGTAGTCATTCTACTGAATTAATTAAGTTTCCCATCTATTACAACGAATTTTTTTGTCTTATTTTTAAAGTGTTTTTATTTTACTTTAGTTTATAAAGGTTAAAAATAAGTTAAATTTTAACAGAAAATTCAAAATGGTTCTTTTTTCATAGGATGGATGATACTTAGATCTATTTTTATGTCTTAAAACGCTTCAATGAACGTATTTTATATGGAATTTGAAATCTGAATATGAGCAGATGAAATATGAGTACGTATCATAATAACAAACCACCTCTTGTTTTCGTTCCGGGTCTGTTTGGGTCAATGAGCGATGTTATTATTCCTGGAACAGGATATTGGAGCTTTGGAATTGCTGAAGTTGTATACAATCCATTTATTGATGTTTTAGAAAGCATGAATTATCAAAGAAATAGCAATTTATTTATTTCCTTTTATGATTGGAGGCAGCCGGTGCCGTTCTCTGCTTATGCATATCTCGCACAAACGATAAGTGAAGCTAAACAAAAAACAGGTTCAAATCAAGTGAATTTGGTTTGTCATAGTATGGGAGGGCTTGTTGCAAGAGCTTATGTACAAAGCAACTATTATCAAGATGATGTAGATCAGCTGATTATTCTTTGTAGCCTAATGCAGGATCACCAGCGAATTATTGTTATTGGACTGGAAGTACACTTGAACATGGTAGAAGGTTTTGCATCATTTATTATAAACACATCCTACGTCTTGTTTACCTTAAGTTATGTTACAAAGCACCAAAATAGTAGCATTGGACTCATTACTATAACTCTTTTTTTAGTATGAATTTGCCAAAGCTAATCATATTAGTAAATTACTATATTTATATAGAAATACGTTTAGATATTATTATTATAAAATAGTGAAATTTTATCTGTTTATGGTGTAATTTCTATTTTCACTAAAAACATATTGTAAACACATTAATTGTCTGATATATTTCTAAATGATAATGATAATTATTTTCATTTAGATGAGGGCGGGGGATTTTTTATAATGAAGAAAAGTTTATATGGAGCTGTATTTTTGTCAGCATTACTTGTTTTGGGGGGATGTACTGAAGATAAGGCAGAACCAGCTACGAATAAAGAAGAAAAAGTAGCGGATGCATCAAAATCTGAAGATGATTCTAAGACTTCTAGTGAAAATGCAGCGAAAGTAGAAGAATTATTAAAGCAATTTCCTTCAGAACAACCAAAATCAATCGTGACAACATCTGTTTCGATTATAGAAATGCTTAATATATTAGATGTCAAACCAGTTGGGATTCCAACTACAACTCATAAATTACCAGAGGGATTCGATCAAATCACTCAAATTGGTTCTACTATTGAACCTGACGTGGAGAAGATTGTAAGTCTTAAACCAGATATTATTATCGGACCAGAATCGATTCAAGATAGTTTAGAAAAGAAAACAAAAAATAGTAAAGTAGCAAGAGCATATATTCCAACAGATTCTTATGAAGAGTTGAAATTATCATTAGAAGTGTTAGGAAAAGCATTACATAAGGAAGATGTAGCTAAAGAATATTTGGCGCAGTTAGATGAGAAAGAAGCCGCTGTGTTAGAAAAAGTAAAAGGTAAAGAGGCACCGAAGGTAATGCTGTTATTTGGTTCTGGTGAATCATTTATGTTGATGAATGATACTACTTATGTTGGTAGTTTAATCAAAAAGCTAGGTGCTACAAATATCGTAACTGAAGCGGTTAAATCTAAAGAGGCGTATATTCCGATGAATATGGAAGATGTAATTACAGCAAACCCAGATGCAATCTTACTTGTTTCACATGGAGATCCAACAGCTGCACTAGAACAGTTTAAAGCAGAAGTGAAAAAGAATGGTGCATGGGAGAAATTGAATGCATTCAAAGAAGACCGTGTTCAAGCTCTTAATTATGAAACATTTGGCTATGCTTCTATTGAAAAAGCGATAAACGGATTAGAGCAACTAAACGATATTTTATATAAGTAATTTGATTGTGAATGAGGGTTGAATGAAATGGAAGTAAAACGGAAGAGAAGATTCAGCATAGGTATAACCTTTGTTCTATTAATAGCTTTCATGATTTTATCAATCGGAATAGGCAGTGTTCACATATCTCCAATGGAGACAATTAGAACCATATTTGGTTCTGGAGAAGCAATGTCTGAAACGATTGTCGGGGATTTGCGTATTCCTAGAGTTCTCATTGCTGTAATTGTAGGAACAAATCTAGCTATATCAGGTGCATTGCTTCAGGCTGTTATGAGAAATCCACTAGCAGATCCAGGGTTAACAGGTGTATCAAGTGGTGCGGCTGTTACTGTATTATTTATTTTGCTATTGTTCCCTAGCTTTGGGAAGTGGATTCCACTTGCTGCGGTAGTTGGCGGACTTATAGCTGTAATTTTAGTTTATGCGTTAGCTTGGAAGAAAAATGGTTTATCTCCAGTTAGAATTATTCTTGCTGGAGTAGCTGTAAATGCAGTTTTTGGAGGGATAACGGGATTACTTTCTATTCTTTATAGTGACCGTCTTCCTTCAGCTCTGCAATGGTTAAACGGTAGTCTATCTGCGAAAGGAATGGGAGATGTTAGTACTCTTCTTCCTTATTCCGTTATTGGATGGATATTAGCATTGTTTTGTATACGTTCGGCAAACATTTTGAATTTAGGAGAAAATGTAGCTGTAAATCTAGGAGAAAATACAAATCGAATTCGTATTGTACTATCTTCCGTAGCAGTGTATTTAGCAGCCGTATCTGTAGCTATTGTTGGGCTATTAGGTTTCGTTGGACTCATTGTGCCACATATGTCGAGATTATTAGTTGGATCAAATTATCGTCTCCTCATACCCATGAGTATGGTATTAGGAGCGTTAGTATTATTAGTAGCTGATACAATCGGAAGATCTCTATTCTCACCTTTGGATATTCCAGCAGGTATCGTAATGGCGATGGTAGGTGGACCTTACTTTTTATATTTAATGAGAGCGGGTGACATTTAGGATGCTAAGAGCTCAATCATTGGATATTAGCTATGATTATAAGAAAATACTGGATGATTTTAGGATAGATGTTGAAAAAGGTGAAATTGTTTCGATTATTGGTCCGAACGGTTCAGGTAAGTCTACAGCTTTAAAAGCCATGTCTAGGTTAATTCCTGTTGAAAGAGGAAAGGTTTTTTTAGATGGTAAAGACTTGCAGTCATTAAGCAGTAAATCGATTTCTCAAATGATGAGTGTGCTATTTCAATCGAATGAGCCACCTTCAGATATAACGGTAGAGGATTTAGTCAAATATGGGAGAGTGCCTCATAAGAAATGGTATGAACGGACAAATGATGAGGATGTAAACATTGTGGAATGGGCGATTGAAAAGACAGGATTAACATCATTAAAGCAGCGATTGGTATCTTCACTCTCAGGTGGAGAAGCGCAAAGAGCGTGGATTGCTATGTCACTTGCACAAAGGCCAAAAATATTGTTGCTTGATGAGCCAACTACATACCTAGACATTGCTCATCAACTTCAGTTATTAGAGCTGATTCATACTTTGAATCAAGATTTGAAAATGACAGTAGTCATGGTATTGCATGATTTAAATCAAGCAAGTATTTATAGTGATAAAATCTGTGTCTTATCAAAAGGAATGGTTATGAAATATGGTACGCCGGAAGTAATAATGACCAAAGAAATGATTCGAAATGTATACGGAGTAGAATGTGAAATTGATTCACATTATCAGCATGGAAAACCACGTATTAACTTATTAGGCATTTCACCTGTAACAGCACAAGTATGAGGAGGATAACAAATGGTAAAGCAAATAGATATCGCTCAAAAGAGGGAACAATATTTACAGTTTATGAATAAGTGCAAAACAATTGTTATTAGCAGTAAAGATGAAAACGGTGATCCATTTATCAGTTACGCGCCATATATTCAACACAACGGAAAGTTTTACATCTATATAAGCCGAATTACCGATCATTATAAATATATTGAAGAGAGCGACTTAGTTCATATTATGCTAATTGCTGATGAACAAGGGGCTGCAAATAAATTTGCACTTGAACGTGCTCGCTTCCAATGTACGACTACCAATATTGGTAATGATGGACATGAAGAGCTTTTTGCTAAATTTGAAAGTGATCATGGAGCACCAATGATGGGTGTTTTACGAGGTTTAGATTTCTCTTTATTTGAACTTACTCCTAAAGAAGGTCGTTACGTCGTTGGATTTGGCCTAGCGTTTGATATCGATTTATCAGGAGAGAAATTCGAACATGTTGTTGTAGATAAAAAAGAATAGTTTATGGCTACTCTTTTTTTATAACCTCTGGCTGCATCTAATTAAGAAGTCTATCTATGCAAAAGTCTACTAAAATACTATTTATCTCGTTAAGTCTATATACTAGTATTGCTTTAATTGATGGCTCTGAAGAAGATAAATGCCTAGATAGCATAAGTAAAGGTGAGCAATGCTTCATTGAACATATTGCTCACCTTTGTCATTTCACATAATATCTAGCTCCTACACAGGTGTTTCTCTCATGCAGTAAGCTGGTATTAAAATACTTTATCACCGTTAAAAATCGAATTTTTAACAATAACATAATCTACAGTGCGAATGGCTTCTAGCTTTTTGCCGCCAGCATAAGAAATAGAAGATTGAAGGTCTTGCTCCATTTCTATTAATGTATCTTGTAAAGAGCCTTTGAATTCGACAAACATTTTTTTGCCTTCAACATTTTTCTTTTCACCTTTTTGAAATTCTGATGCTGAACCAAAGTATTCTTTATATAACTTTCCGTCCTTTTCAACAGTGATTCCTGGAGATTCTTCATGGCCAGCGAACAATGAGCCAATCATGACCATGCTTGCACCGAATCTAACGGATTTAGCAATGTCACCATGTGTACGAATGCCGCCGTCCGCAATAATAGGTTTAGTCGCTGCTTTTGCACATAAGCGTAGAGCTGCCAATTGCCAACCACCAGTTCCAAATCCGGTTTTAATTTTTGTAATACATACTTTTCCTGGGCCAATACCGACCTTAGTAGCGTCTGCGCCAGCATGCTCTAATTCTCTTACTGCTTCAGGAGTTCCAACGTTTCCAGCAATAACAAAACTATTAGGTAAAAGTTGTTTAATATGCTCAATCATCTTGATAACTGCATTGGAATGACCGTGTGCAATATCAATTGTAATATATTCTGGGACAAGCTTTTCAGCTGCCAAATGTTGTACGAAATCGTATTCTTCTTCTTTAACACCAACACTAATAGATGCGATTAATCCACGTGCGTGCATATCTTTAATGAAAGAAACGCGCTTTTGTGGTTCAAATCGGTGCATGATGTAGAAGTAACCGTTTTCAGCCAAATAACTAGCAATCTTCTCATCGATGATTGTTTGCATATTTGCAGGTACCACAGGTATTTTAAAAGTGTGTCCACCCAATGTTACACTTGTGTCGCACTCAGATCGACTATCTACTATACATTTTGCGGGAATTAATTGAATGTCTTCATAATCAAATACTTTTCTCATTAATATTCACCTCTAAATACGAACGTTATATTGTTTTGTTATAAAAAATGTTCGTCTAATTGTAATTTACATCATTTTGTTCTGTAAGTCAAAGTTTTTATACTTTTTTGTAAAATAAACCAAGTTTCATTACAAGGCTCGTTTGTCAAGTTAAGAAGACTATGATATTATACAAGCCGAAATACCTATCCGTTTATGGGTGAATTTCTGTTTGATGTTAGCTACGGAATCTAATTAATTTGATATATTGAAATAAAAAATAATGAATGGAGAACATACAAAAATGAATAACCTACCAAATTGCCCAAAATGTAATTCAGAGTACACGTACGAAGATGGAACTCTTCTAATTTGCCCAGAATGTGGACATGAGTGGACTCTAGAATCTGATGCTGAAAACAATGAAGATACAAAGGTTGTTAAAGATGTGAATGGAAATGTTTTAAATGACGGTGATGCTGTAACTGTTATTAAAGATCTTAAAGTTAAAGGAAGCTCATCAGTTTTAAAACAAGGCACAAAAGTTAAAAGTATCCGTTTAGTGGATGGAGACCATGATATTGATTGTAAAATCGATGGTTTTGGAGCGATGAAATTAAAGTCTGAGTTTGTTAAAAAGATTTAACAAGGAGTTTTTGAATCTGAATAATATGAGGCGTTGTAGCGTGGAGCTAAAGCGTCTTTTTTGTGTTGTTAAGAAAAATAGAAAAAGATGCTGATTTCGATTTTCTTTATCGAGTAGCATTAATAATGTTGGAAGTGCTTGAAAATATTTTTGGGAAATACTATTTAAAAATAATCTTACTTATTGTTTAAGATTTGGTACAATTCGAGTACAATGGTGAAATTTAAATTTATGTAAGCAAAAGGAGTATTTCAGTGAACTCAACTAAAACAATTGTCGAGAAATTAAATATAAATAAATATCCAATCAAAGCTATTCTTCATATGCCTGAAGATATACATGACTTTCAAGAACTACAATATGATACGAGTCTGCAAAAAGAGCATTATGATTTGATTTTTACTTTTATTTTCAATGAGGAAGTTTTATTGAAGCAAATACAGCAAATCGTTGACAAGCAATGTTTGAATGATCAAGGGTATGTATTTATTGCTTATCCGAAAAAGAATAACCGCCAATATAAAGAGTATATTGAGCGCGATCGACTATTCGAAGTCATACCGGTTGATGAAGAAGGCTATGTAAAAGGGAGTCACATTAAGTTTTCCCGAATGGTGAGCTTTAATGATGTCTTTACAGCAGTAGGGCTGAAATCAGCACCAAAGAAAGCGAAAAAAGGCATGAGTGCAAAGAAGAGCCAGTGTGTGGATGATTATATTGTCCATGTTGAAGATATAAAGAGTTATTTATGTAAGAATGAAGAGCTATTAGATACATATAATGCGTTAACATTTGGGTATCAAAAGGATTGGGCGCGTTATGTATATAGTGCGAAGAGACAAGAAACGCAGGAAAAACGATTATTAGAAATGGAGACTATATTAGGAGAAGGTTATAAATCGATGGATTTATATCGAAGAAGAAGCAAATAAGTATTTTATTTCGAAGTCACCCTTAATCATAGGGTGACTTTTTTAGCACGAATCATTTCTATGCATTAGATCTTAATTCGTGGTTAAATTGTTTCAGTAATTGTCCAAACAATTGACGATCTTCTTCTGACCAACTATCCAGTAAATATGTTATTTTTTCTAACCTTACTTCTTTAAAGTTTTGTAACTTTTTTTCACCTCGTAACTATAAGTCTATTTTTTTACAATTAAGTAAACAATAAAAGTCGCCATGTAGCAAAGGCGACTTTTTGATTATTTTTTCAATAATAAATACATAAAATATGGTGCTCCAATTAATGCCACCATGATACCAGCTGGAATTCCTTCAGGATCAACTAAGTTACGACCAATCGTATCGGCAAGCAATAGAAGTGCACCACCGAGTAGAATAGCAACTGGAATAAATAGCTGATTACGTGGACCGACTAATGATTTAGCGATATGTGGTGCCATAAGTCCGACAAAGGCAATGCCGCCAGTGACAGATACAGCAGCAGCAGCAAGTGCAACAGCCGTTAACAGAAGAACAATTCGCTCTTTTTCAATGGATACCCCTACACCGATTGCTACTGGCTCACTTAACGAGAGTATATTTAAGCGATTGGCTTTATATAGCGTAAATGGAATTAAGATGAGTAGCCATGGTAATAGTGCCAAGACGAAATTCCAGTCAGTTCCCCAAATATTACCTGAAATCCACTTTTGGATAAAATCTACTTTTGAAGGTTCAGCAGATGACATGAGTACAATCATAGCACCTGATAGAGCGGTAGAAAAACCAACACCCGTTAGTACTAGCCTTACTGGTTGTAGACCGTGGGTACGACTGTACGAAAATAGATAAATAAAGACGGAAGTCAGTAATGCTCCAATAAATGCTACTAGTGGAAGCAGATAAATAAAAGTGCCTGAATCAATGGGGAAGTATAAAAAGAATATCGCAACAGCGACTCCTGCTCCTGAATTGATTCCAATAATGCCTGGGTCTGCTAAATCATTTCGTGTAATTCCTTGAAGAATGGCTCCGGATAAAGCAAGTGCCATACCTGCTAATAAAGTAATTAAAATTCTTGGTAATCGAATCGTGAATAGCACAAATTCTTCTTTGAATGTTCCTTGTCCAAGAATGGTAGGAATCAAACGGTCGTAAGAGAGAGAAGAATAACCCATTCCTAATCCGATTATGATGATTAACAAGATGAGAACTACTAATATACTTACAATAATTCGTTGTTTACGTCGTAAAGATGCTTGAATCATGAAAAAGCCTTCCCTCCTTTATGTACGATAAAGAGGAAGAATGGTAATCCTAATACCGCAACAATTGCAACGATAGGCGTTTCATATGGTGTATTAATTGTGCGACCAATCGTATCTGCCATAACCATAAACGCAGCTCCAGCAATAGCGGACATCGGTAAAATATAACGATAATCTGTTCCGACAATGGCACGAACAATATGTGGAATCATTAAACCAATAAATGCTAGATTTCCCGCAAGTGCTACAGCAGCACCAGCTAATAAGACAACAATGATGAATAGCATCGCTTTAATTCGTGTGGTTTTTTGACCTAACCCTACAGCAACTTCTTCGCTTAAGCTAAGAATGGTAAGCTGTCTAGCAAGGAAGAGTGAAAAAAGAATACCTACAATAATGAACGGTACGATTACTCTTAGTTGTCCCCATGATGTGCCAATGAAGCCACCTGAAGTCCACATAGAAACATCCTTGGAAATCTTAAAATATAGCCCTACGCCTTCTGAAATTGCTAGTAAAAAAGCAGAAACAGCAGCACCAGCTAAGACAATACGAAACGGAGAGAAGCCACCTTTCTTCATGGAGCTCAAACCGAAAACAAGTATTGCGCCAACAGCAGCACCAATAAAGCAAGCAATCATTATGTAGAAATAGTTAGCCGTAGGATTCATAGCGATGGTGATTGCCAAGGCTGCACTTGCACCAGAAGTTAAACCTAGTAAGCTTGGATCTGCTAATGGATTTCTTGTCATACCTTGCATGATTGCTCCGGAAACGGCTAGTGCAGCACCAACAAAAACAGCTGCCACTTCACGTGGTAACCGAATCTCACGAATCATTGTTGCCTTCTCACCAGTAGCATTTGGTGTGAGGGCTTGCCATACATCTTTAAAAGTTGTATCTGCCGCCCCAAACACCAAAGCAACAATAAACATAGCTATTAAAAATAGAATTCCTGCAATAAGTTTAAATATAAATGGTATAGCAAGTCTGTTTTCTTTCGTCATAACATGTTCATCTTTTCTCTATAGATTTAAAGGAACTCTCACTTACTGTAAGAATTCCTTTTATTTGTTCGTTCTAATTATTCCCCAAGAAATGCGCTCTTGAAGAAATCTAGTTGTAATTCTAGTGTTGTTGCATCATTGAAATAGAATGAATTTGCATCAATTTCAAATACGCGATTATTTTTTACTGCTGGGATGTTTTTATATGTTTCCGTTTCTTGGAATGAATTATCAGTATCCTTGAATTTACTTAAAATCAGATAGTCTCCAGCATACTCGGGAAGTACTTCTGTTGATATAGCATAGTATCCTTCTTTAAGAGCCGTTTGTTTTACCTTTTCTGGCATATTTAATTTCATTGCTTGGTATAGAATTTCTGTACCACGTCCCCAGTTATCTCCATAGACATATAACTGCTTATCGTAGTTTTCAATAACAGAGACAGTAGCATCTTCACCGATTTTTGCTTTGATTTCTTTACCAGCATCTTCAGCACGTTTTTCGAAATCTTTTGCCCATTCAGTTGCTTCTTTCTCTTTATTAACTAGTTTTCCAATTTCGATGTGCTGTTCTAAGTAATCTAATTTTCCGTATGTGAAAGTAACAGTAGGAGCGATTTTCTTAAGTTTGTCAATGTTTTTAGCAGTAGACAAACCGATAATTAAATCTGGCTCAAGTTCGATAATTTTTTCAATATTTTCATCTGAAACTTCCTCAATATCTTTAACAGTGTCTTGGAAATTAGGATTTTTCTTAGACCATGCATCAACGCCAACCATATTAACACCTAATTTGATTAAATCACCTGTATAAGATGATAGTACGACAACGCGTTGTGGATCAGCTGGAACTTTGACTGGCCCATTTTCAGATTGATAAGTAATCGTCTCTGGCTTTTTGTCTTTTGATGATGCATCATCTTTCTTATCTGTTGAATCACCATTACAAGCGCTAAGAATAAGTACAAATATTAGCATGAATGGAATTAATAGTTTTTTCATTTCGTTAAACTCCTTTTACTAGATGGTAGGTCATACACATTGGTTTGTTTGTACGTGGATCTCTACCTATTTCAGCGTCAATGTTGAATACTTTTTTTAACACATCTTTATTCATTACTTCTTCGCAATCGCCAGCTTTTATAATTTCTCCATCTTTTAACGCGATAATGTAATCGGCAAAGCGAGCAGCTTGATTCAAGTCATGTAAAACCATAACAATCGTACGTCCTTGCTCTTGGTTTAACTTCTGTAACAGTTCCAAAACTTCTAATTGGTGAGCCATATCTAAGTATGTAGTTGGCTCATCAAGGAAAATCATTTCTGTTTCTTGTGCTAGAGCCATAGCAATCCATACACGTTGGCGTTGACCACCAGATAAAGCATCTACAGGACGGAATTTATAATCTTGTGTTCCTGTTACTTCCAGTGCCCAATCAATCACTTCATAGTCTTTTTTCGTTAAACGACCGAAACCTTTTTGATAAGGAAAGCGACCGTAGGATACCAGTTCACCAACCGTTAAGCCACTTGCACTTTCAGGTGTTTGTGGAAGAATAGCAAGTTTTTGTGCTAGCATTTTCGTACTATCTTTTTTTATATTTTCACCATCTAAAACCACAGCTCCCGATTGGAAAGGTATGATTCGTGTGATGGCTTTGAGTAATGTCGATTTACCGCATCCATTTGATCCGATAATGACAGTTATTTTTTTATCTGGGATTTTGACACTTAAATTTTTAACGATTAAGCGTTCATCATAGCCTATATTTAAGTTATCTGTATAAAGTCGAACCATTATGTAACCTCCAATTTTTAGTAACTGAAAATGATTCTCAATATCATCACTCTAGTAAATATAAGGGTATTTAGATTAACTGTCAATCACATTTTTATTGTGAAAACTTGTATATCTACAGAAAAATGATGTGCAAATGATAATGTCCTTTAGAAGATAGAAAGAAAATTGAATAAAACAAATTGTTATTTAGGGATAGCAATTGAAACTTTGTGAAAATAACATCATCAGATACATTGATTTATGGGCGATGTTTTATC
>NZ_JBALMO010000018.1:55756-58900 GCF_036963345.1 Bacillus sp. JJ722 | reverse complement strand
AAAAAGCCTTCTAGTAATCTTCAAATATGCTATTAAATATGAAGCTATTGTTAAATTTTATCGATTTTAAATAAAAATAGTTTGAAAGTTTTAGTAGGATTCAGTAAAATATGCTAGAGTGATGTTTTATGATGTAGATATAAGGGAATTAGCACAATTAAATTACCCATACTCTGCAAAGAAAAGTTACAATTGACAATTTAAATCTTAAGACAATTGGTTATGATAATATCTGAGGAGGTACTACATGGTCTACCTTACCTTGTTAATATGTTTTATTGCTACGCTGATTATTACACCCTTGGTAAAGAAATTAGCTTTCAAGATTGGTGCAACTGACAAACCCAATCAACGTAAGGTTCATCAAAAAATTATGCCACGCTTAGGTGGTTTAGCGATATTTATTAGTTTTATTATTGGGATGTTGATTCTTCAACCTCAACCGCAAGATAATACAAGTGCATGGGCAATAGTCGTTGGTGCAAGTATTATTGTTGTCATTGGTGTTTTCGATGACATATTAGAACTGTCAGCTAAAGTGAAGTTTATCGGTCAGATTGTGGCCGCATTAATTGTAGTACTTAGCGGCATTCAAGTTGATTACATTAATCTTCCTTTCGGTGGTGGAGTACACCTTGGCGTAATGAGTATTCCATTAACGATCATTTGGATTGTAGGTATTACGAATGCCATTAATTTAATTGATGGTTTAGATGGACTTGCTGCTGGTGTATCAACAATTGCTTT
This sequence comes from Bacillus sp. JJ722, assembly GCF_036963345.1. Taxonomy (NCBI): domain Bacteria; kingdom Bacillati; phylum Bacillota; class Bacilli; order Caryophanales; family Bacillaceae; genus Bacillus; species Bacillus sp. JJ722. The sequence goes on along the minus strand of NZ_JBALMO010000018.1, from coordinate 58,153 downwards.
AATAACGATTTCAGGTATGGCGGCGTTAAAAGGCGACCTTTTCGTTATGGGTATTGCTGCGATTTTAATTGGTAGCACGTTAGGTTTTCTTAAATACAACTTTCACCCAGCTAAGATCTTTATGGGTGATACAGGTGCGCTCTTTTTAGGGTTTATGATTGCTGTTCTATCACTCCTAGGATTCAAAAACGTTACAGTCATTTCCCTGATTGTACCGGTAATCATTCTTGGTGTTCCAATTTCTGATACATTCTTTGCAATCATCAGAAGAATTGTGAACAAACAGCCTCTATCAGCTCCCGATAAGTCTCACTTACATCATTGTATGCTTCGACTAGGGTATTCACATCGTCAAACAGTGCTGATTATATATGCAATGGCTGCATCATTTGGCTTAGCTGCATTTATTTTCTCAATGTCTACTTTTTGGGGCGCAATGTTGATTATAGGTATTCTACTGTTAGCAATTGAAGTCTTTGTTGAAAAAGTCGGTCTTGTTGGAAGCAACTATAAGCCGTTACTACGTATGATTTCGACAAAAGATGCAAATTCTGATAAATAAACAAACGAAACATCAAAGCTGACCGATTATCGGTCAGCTTATTATTTTGCTTAAAAGGACCAATTTACGTTCTACATATAAAGGATGCCATCATCTGAAATGATTATGCTACTTGTTTTTTCCATGTTAAGTTGTTGAAAGTTTTAAATACCAAATTATACCTCTGGATATAAATATTTTAGTTTGGTAAAGTGGTAATATATTAGAGAGTGGAAGTTGGGGGTTTATTATGTTTACGAACGCAGTCCTTATTAGTGTAATAATACTTGTCATATTAAGCTTATTAAGAGTGAATGTGTTATTTTCTATTATTATTTCTGCCTTAGTGGCTGGTTTGGTTTCGGGAATGGGATTAGTCGAAACTACATCCATAATGATTTCAGGAATGGGAGGGCAAGCTAATACGGCTTTAAGTTATGTGTTGCTTGGTATCTTCGCAGTTATGATTGGAATGTCAGGAATTACAAATATTTTAGTAAATAAAATGTTAGTCGTATTTAAGGGGAAGAAAGTAGCTCTTGTACTATCAATTGCAGGAATTGCTTGTTTATCACAAAATGTTCTTCCTGTTCATATAGCATTTATTCCTATATTAATACCACCATTATTAGTATTATTTGATCAATTAAAATTAGATAGACGTGCGGTTGCATCCGCTCTTACATTTGGCTTAAAGGCGCCTTATATAATGATACCTGCTGGCTTTGGACTAATATTTCAAGGCATCATCCGAGATGAAATGGAAGCTAACAACATGTCCATTTCGTTGAACGATGTCACAATCTCCATGCTAATTCCAGGTATAGGAATGATCGTTGGCTTATTAATCGCTGTCTTTGTCTCATATCGAAAAGATCGCGTCGTGAATAAAACGAGCGAGCTACAGGTTAGTGAGGAGAAAGTAATTAATCAAAGAATTGCAGAAACGTGGGAATTGAAACATTGGATGACAATTATTTCTATAGTAGCTGCATTGGCCATTCAATTAATAACACAATCACTTGTGCTTGGAGCATTAGCTGGTATAACCGTTTTATTTGTTACACAAGTTGTGAAAATGCATGATGGTGATCGTGTTGTACAAGAAGGAATCAGCATGATGGGGATGATTTCCTTTGTTATGCTTGTAGCATCAGGATATGCAACAGTTTTAAAAGAAACAGGAGCTGTGAATGATTTAGTAGAACAAACAACAGCCTTGCTTGGAACATCACCGATTGCGATTGCTTTTATCATTTTACTTGTTGGTTTAATCATTACGATGGGAATTGGCTCTTCATTTGGAACGATTCCTATATTAGCGACTTTATATGTTCCAATTTGTGCAGCAGCTGGCTTCTCACCATTAGCAACTGCCGCTCTTATAGGCACTGCTGGAGCATTAGGAGACGCTGGGTCGCCTGCATCCGATAGTACACTAGGACCGACTTCAGGATTAAATGCAGACGGGAAACATAATCACATTTGGGATACATGCGTTCCAACATTTTTACACTACAATATACCGCTGTTTATTTTTGGAATGATAGCAGCACTTGTTTTGTAGAAGTAATCTGTATGAATGAACAAAATGAATAGGGTATCTGTTATTGCAGAATTGTAATGATGGGTTTATGGAAAGGTGCTCAAGGTTTGGGCACCTTTTTTGTGTTGTGGGTGGGAAATGTGAGCGGAGAACCAAGTATATGAGCAGAGGATCAAAAATATGAGCGGAGGATCAAATATATGAGCGGAGAACGAAATATATGAGCGGAGAACGAAATATATGAGCGGAGAACGAAATATATGAGCGGAGAGACAAATATATGAGCAGAGAATCAAAAATATGAGCGGAG